>CAYJPS010000020.1:25168-29217 GCA_964372135.1 uncultured Treponemataceae bacterium
TGCGTAATCTGTGGATTCATAATGACCAGTTTGGTGGCAGATTAATTCGTGATTCATATTGGTGAAGTGGGCAAAAAAAAGGTTGCTCACACTCTCGTGTGGCAACCTTAATCTATTGGTTAATAATCCTACCAGTTGTCATCCATGTCGTATGGGTCTGAGTTTTCGAATGCATAAAGATCCGAAATAGCTCGTAGGTCATCAAGGTAGAGGTAGTACTGACCACTTGCATAAACAGGATCGCAGTCTACTCTAAAACCAAGAATGGTTAGTCCTGGGCTTACACCGAAATAAGCACTATCTTGAACAATACCTCTTGTTCCATCTGGTGAAGGCGGAACTGCAACAATCATTTCTTTCCAACCTGTGAAGTTAAGTTCACCCATATAGAGCTCAAAATGATTACCAAAGAAATCTCGAAGCAAAATATACATTGCATGAGGCTGATTTCGACCAGCAACCCAAACAGAAATAGTTTTTGTTACACCATCAATTGCAAGTGGCTGAGCTGGTGTTAAATAAAACGAGTTAATTCCACGTCTAAAAAATTCTACTTTAACACCAAATGCTCTTGTATCATCTGGATTTACTGATCCATCTCCATCAGGATATTTTGCTAATGGTTCTGGTCCACCTTCAAAAAATCTGCTTGAAATAACACCAGCATCTGGAGACATCTTAACGTTCCAAGAACCTTCTCTTTCAAAGCGATCGAGAGTTACTTCTCGCAATGCAAAATTTGCTGAATCTGTTCCAGTAAGTGGGTTTGGTGCTACCAAACTAGTTGTATCTTGTGCAAATACTGATACTGAAACAAATAAAATTGCTAAAATTAATAAAAACTTTTTCATTAGTTTGATCCTCCTGTTGCATTATTTACAGGTGAACCAAATTCCACGTCTGATAAATAATATCCGTCATAGATATCACTTAATGTGTAAGAAGCATAGCGAATTTGGTCAAAAAACACTCTAAAATCATCTACATATTCTTCTTTATCTGTGCGTACTCTAAATCCTAAGAATGTTAGTGTTTCAGGTCCAGATCGAAGTCTAGATCGTTGTCTCATCCATGTCGGAACCTTAATTACAAGATTTTTCCAACCTGAAAAAGCCAAGTTACCAGCTTTTATTACGTGTACTGCACCATCAGCATCACGAACAAGCAAGTCGATGTAATACATGTAGTTTGCACCCCATACCCAAAAATCAAAATGAGTAACGTGTCCTTTTAAAGGCACTTCATACGGAACTACTTCGCCTGATGCCGTATCAGTCATTTGAGGATAAACTTCAAACCAGTTATTTCCTTTACGGTTATACTTTGTTTGTACACCTAATACCAGTGCCTCAGGATCATCTTCTTCTCTGTATGTAACAAGAGAATTCGGAATTCCTGGTGTGGTTCCCATTTTAGGATATATTTCACCTAAATCTCTATTAACATAGATTCCATTACTAGCTCGAATGCCCCAAGTCCAATCTACGGCATCGGCTACATCAAAATCGTCAATCAAAATAGTTTCAATACTGTTAACGTTTGGCTGAGCTGACAAAGGCAAGCAAACGAAGCATAGAACTAAAAGACTTACGAAGATTACAACATTATGTTTCATCTCAAACTCCTTTTTGAAACTGATAGGAAAAAACATTTTCATAATATAATTGTCGGCACAATCTTGTATATTCATTATCATTATATTTGTAACTCAACAAATTGTCAATGTTTGTTTGCAGTTTTTTAGTATTTTGTATTGATTATTTTTCAATTACAGCGTAAAATCATAGTACAGTAATAAAAATTTTGGAGGAATGATAAATACTTCTTATATTATTTATCATTTATAGTTTGAAAAACGTTGTTATGGCAAACTATAAATTTGTTTCCTCCGTATATAAGACTCAGCAATGAGGATTCATAGGAGACTCTAATGGTTAGTTACAAAGAATTGGGCCTAGTAAACACAAAAGATATGTTTGCAAAGGCAATTAAAGGCGGATATGCAATCCCAGCATATAATTTTAACAACATGGAACAATTACAAGCAATTGTTCAAGCTAGTGTAGAAACTAAATCACCTGTTATTTTACAAGTATCTTCAGGCGCTCGAAAATACGCAAACCAAACATTATTGCGATTTATGGCACAAGGTGCTGTAGAATATGCAAAAGAACTAGGTTGCGAAAACCCTCAAATTGCTCTTCACTTAGACCATGGTGACAGTTTTGAATTATGCAAAAACTGTATTGAAATGGGTTTTTCATCAGTAATGATTGATGGCTCTCATCTTTCTTATGAAGAAAATGTAGCTCTTACAAAAAAAGTATGTGACTTTGCTCATAGCCAAGAAAACTACGTAACAGTTGAAGGTGAATTAGGAATTTTAGCTGGTGTTGAAGATGATGTAGTTGCAGAACACTCAACATACACACAACCTGAAGAAGTAGAAGACTTTGTGTCTAAAACTGGTTGCGACTCACTTGCAATTTCAATCGGAACAAGCCATGGACGTCAAAAATTTAAGCCAGAACAATGTACTAAAAACGCAGACGGTGTTCTTATTCCACCTCCCCTTGCATTTGATATCCTTGCTGAAATTGAAAAAAAGATTCCTGGATTCCCAATTGTATTACACGGTGCTTCTTCTGTACCAGTTGAATACGTGCGAGAAATTGAAAAATTTGGTGGAGAACTTTCTGATTCAGTTGGTATTCCTGAAGAACAACTCAGAAAAGCTGCTAAATCTGCTGTATGTAAAATCAATATCGATTCTGATGGTCGTTTAGCAATGACTGCAGCAATTAGAAAAGAATTTGCAACAAATCCTGCCGAGTTTGACCCACGTAAGTACTTAGGACCAGCTCGCGATGAACTTAAAAAGATGTATTCACAAAAAAATAAAGATGTTCTAGGTTCTGCTGGAGGACTTTAATCCTAACGATTAATTAAAATAAAACGGGGCTATCCAAATTGGATAGCCCCGTTTCTTTTATAAGTTATTAAATTTTTCTGTGAATGTATATTCCTAGATATGTTGAAGCAAACGCATACAATACTGATACAAATAGCAATAATAGTATACTAATATCAACCATATACAATGAATCAATTATTGCGGGAATACAAGTACAAAGTAGATAAGAAAACACAGAAACAACTTTCAGTGTTGCAGTATTTTTTATAAATGGAAGCTCAACTTTTCCTTTTTGATACAAGTACATCCATAGCGTAATATTTTTATATGCATAAACCATACAAACAATTATAAGTGGTTTTAATACTAATTCGTACAATCCAAATATATCATTAATGTTCAATGATCTTGCAGGTAGATAAACACAATAAAAACCTAGTAAAATGTAAAAAAGCTCACACCATCTATATTCTGTCTTTTTTACAAAGAAAAAGAGAAATGCAGAACATAAAGCAGCAGGGATAAAAATATCATATAAAAAGCTATACACAAAATTGGGGAAAAAGGCATACGGAGTTAAAAAATATGCTGAGGTAAAAAACAAATCAATAAAGCTATATACAACTGCAATCGAAAAACCAATTATGAGTGATACTTTCTTTTGACCATGCTCAGAAATATCTTTCATAGTTAACGCTAAGGCAATCGCTAAGGGAAAGGCTAAAAACATAAATAACATCATAATTCACAGTACCACAAAATGAAAAGAACGACAAGAGGGGAGAAAATTAATTATACTCTTCGTCAAAAAAATTGTATATAATATCTGAGATAATAGACTTCACAGAGAACAGTAAAATATACAAAAAAATAATCAAAAAACTGGCATTATTTATAATGAATATAGGAAAATAATTACTTAAAGTACTTTACATTGTGGTCATTTTTATGATAATATTACAAACATGTTTTTGAAAAAAGCTGTAAACTTAGTTCATTCGGGGAAATAAGAGCACAGCAAAAGGAGAATAGTTGGCGGATCAAAAAGACAAAGGATTACGAATCAATGAACAAATTCGTATCCGTGAGGTAAGACTCATTGATGATGAAGGTGAACAAAAAGGGATTGTTCCTA
>CAYJPS010000021.1:0-28362 GCA_964372135.1 uncultured Treponemataceae bacterium
GAACAATTTATGGCTGAAAACCCAGACATTAAAATTAATGTTGAAATGATTGATTTTGCAAGTGGACCTGCAAAAATCACAACCGCCATTCAAGGTGGAACAGCTCCTGACATTATTTTTGATGCACCTGGACGCATTGTTGAATGGGGTAAAGCAGGGTATCTTGCACCTCTCGATGATATTGTAGCTTCAAGCGGTTTAGAAGCCGATATTACAAACGAAGCTATCTTACAAGCAAGTGGTGATGGCGAAAACATTTGGATGTATCCACTTAGTGCTGCTGCATTCACAATGGTTGTAAGCAAAACAGCTTTAGAAGATGCAGGACTTTATGATGAGTTTATGGATATCGTTGACATGAACGGTGACCGAACATGGAAAACAGCAGACTTTATTGAACTCTCTAAAAAAATGGCAGATGAAGGGTATCTAGGTGTAGAAATTTTCTCAAAAAGCCAAGGTGGAGACCAAGGAACAAGAGCATTTATTCCTAACTTAGGCGGAGCAACTATTACTAATGCTGCAGTTACAGAGTATGCAATGGATACTCCAGAAGGCATTGAAGCATTTGAAATTGTAGAGCAAGGATTAAGAGAAGGTTGGTTAGCACCTGGTGTTTCATCTGATGGTGGACAATCAATAACAAACTTTACTACTCCTATTAACTCAACATTTTGGGCTATGTCACTATGGGGACCTGGTTTAGAAAAACAACGTGAAAAAGAACTAATGGCTTCTGGCATTGAAGCGATAGCAATGCCGTTCCCATCACCTAACGGAACTGACACAACGCTTGAATACTTACTAAACGGTTTCTGTGTATTTGATAATGACGATGCAGCTAAAGTTGAAGCTTCTAAGAGATTTATTGAATGGCTTTGTGATGATGAAACTATTGGGCCTCAAAATGTTTTAGCAACTACAGTTTTCCCTGTTAGAAAGTCATTTGGCAACCTTTATGAAGGTAACGAAAATATGGAATTCTATGCATCATTAGATAAATACTTCATTCCTTATTACAATACTATTGATGGTTATGCAGCTATGAGACCTCTATGGTTCGGCACACTTCAAAAGCTTACAAATGGTGAAATCGATGGCGAAGAAGCTGCCAAAGAATTTACAGATGGTGCTAACGGCACTCTCTAGTTTTGACTAGAAAAAAGGGCGAAGCATGTACCTCGCCCTTTTTTTGTATTGTGGAGGAGTATATGAATTTTAAATCAAAACAAGGTTGGTATCATAATTTAAGTTCTTCAGGCAAAGAGACTCTTGTTTCATATTTATTTCTTATTCCAAGCTTATTTTTCTTTGTAACCTTTATTTTAATTCCTATGGGTATGGGTATATTTACTAGTTTTTTTGACTATACTAGTACTACTTTTAATTTTAACGGAATTGACAATTATATTAGATTGTTTAATGAAAATGAGTATTACCTACGTTCACTAAAGAATACGCTAATACTTGTTGTTGTTGCAGTTCCTATAATTGTACTTTTTTCTTTATTTGCAGGTTATGTATTATATCACAGGCAAGCGTTTACAAGAGCTGCATACAGGGCTATATTTTATTTACCCGTTGTAACAGGTAGTGTAGCAGTTGTAGTTTTTTGGGCGTGGCTTTTTAATGAGCATAATGGAGTATTAAACTGGATTCTAAGAGATGTCCTAGGGACAATCGATAAAAATATTTCTTGGTTGGGAGACAAAGACTATGCTCTCGGCACGATTATTACTGTTCTAATTACCACTAGCGTAGGACAACCAATTGTCTTGTATATTGCAGCCCTTGGAAATTTAGATGTTTCACAGCTAGAAGCTGCAAAAATAGATGGAGCAAGCGAGTGGCAAGTATTTAAGCATGTTACCATCCCTGGAATTATGCCTACGACATTATATGTTGTAATTATAACTACTATTAATACATTTCAGTGCTTTAACTTAGTGCAACTATTAACAAATGGTGCGCCTAGCTTTCATTCAGCTACGGTAATGTTTTTAGTGTATGAACAAGCTTTTAATTTAAAACAATTTGGTTTTGCAAATGCTATGGGTGTATCTTTGGCTATTATTATTGGGCTTATTAGTATGGTTCAATATAAAGTGTTTAAAACAGATGGGAACTAACGGAGGAAAGTATGGCAAAAATTAGATCTTTTAAAAAAGTCATTTTTGATAGATTGACAATAGGTATTCTCTGCATTCTTTCTCTGGTATTTGTTTTTCCTTTTTATTGGACAATTACAGGATCTTTTAAGAATTTGAGAAGTTCTTTAATACTACCACCTGAATGGTTTCCGAAAACGCCTACAATGGAATCATGGGATAAATTGTTTAACCAACCTGCAGTAGAATGGTTTTTTAATAGTTTTGTTATTTCTCTAACTACAATGATACTTGTTTGTCTTGTTGCAACATTAGCAGGTTATGTTTTAGCAAAAAAACGTTTTTTTGGTCGAGTTTTTATATTTAGTATGTTTGTATTTGCAATGGCTCTTCCTAAGCAAGTTGTGCTTGTTCCATTAGTACAGTTGGTTAGCTTCTTAAACTTTCATGATACACTACTTGCGGTAATTTTACCTGCAGTCGGGTGGCCATTTGGAATATTTTTAATGAAGCAGTTTTCTGAAAGTATTCCAACTGAATTATTAGAAGCGGCAAAAATTGATGGTGCAAGCGAGATAAGGGTTTTTGCAACAATAGTTGCGCCAATGGTAAAGCCTGGTATTGGGGCTCTAGCTATATTTACTTTTATTTCAAGTTGGAATGACTATTTTTTACAACTTATTATGTTAAATTCAAGATCTAATTTAACCCTTCAATTGGGGTTAGCAACATTAATGAGTGAGTTTGGAGTAGACTTTGGTTTATTGATGGCAGGGGCTACACTTTCTGCTCTTCCAATAATTATTATCTTTATAACCTTTCAAAAGTCGTTTACTCAAGGAATTATGATTGGTGCAGTTAAAGGTTAAGTAGTTCTTTATATTATGATTAAAATAAGTTATAATATAGATATAAATGTTTTTGAAAAAATTTAGGAGTTATGTATGAATCTAGAAAAGTACAAAGGAATAATACCTGCATTTTATGCATGTTATGATGATAAGGGAAGTATTAGCCCTGAAAGAACACAAAAGTTTACTCAATATTTAATTGATAAGGGTGTACATGGATTATATCCGTGTGGTTCCTCTGGTGAATGCATTTATCAAACTGTTGAAGAGAGAAAGATAACTCTAGAAAATGTAATGAAAGTTGCAAAAGGTAAAATTACTGTAATTGCTCATGTAGCATGTAATGATATTGAGCAAAGTAAAGAGCTAGCTCGCCATGCTGAAAGTTTAGGTGTTGATGCAATTGCATGTATTCCGCCTATTTATTTTAAATTACCTGAAGCTCAAATGGCAATATATTGGAATGAAATATCAAATGCTGCACCTAATACTGACTTTATTATATATAATATTCCACAGTTAGCAGGTGTATCACTTACGGTTCCTTTATTAAAAGAAATGCTTAAAAATCCACGTGTAATTGGAGTTAAAAATTCTTCGATGCCAGTACAAGATATTCAAATGTGGAAATCAGTTTGTGCTGATAAAGGAATAGTATTTAATGGACCAGATGAGCAATTTGTAGGTGGATTTGCTATGGGTGCAGAAGGCGGAATAGGTGGAACCTATGGTGTTATGCCAGAATTATACTTAAAAATGTATGAGCTTATGCTAAAAAACGAAGTAGCCAAAGCAAGGGAAATACAATATGTAGTTTGCGATATCATTATTGATTTATGCTCATGCAAGGGAAATATGTATGCAATTATTAAAGAAGTTTTAAGGCGCTCTGGCATGGATATTGGTACTGCTCGTCTTCCCTTAGCTCAAATTGAAAAAGAAGACGCTTCAAAAATTGATGCGTGTGTTAATACGATTAATGCAGCAATAACAAAGTTCTCAGCATATTAGAGGTAAAAACATGGAATTTGATACTCAAGCTTTTTCTAGCGAATACGCACAAACACTAGCAGAAACTATATTACCATTTTGGCTTAAATATGGCATTGACTTTGAACATGGTGGAATTTATACAGGACTTGATAAAGATGGAACAATAATTGAAACGGACAAATCTGTTTGGTTTCAGGGTCGTAGTCTTTGGACATTTTCAACTTCTGCAATTCTATTAAGAGACTTACAGGAAAAAAGTGGAAAAGACTATTCCTCATTAATACATGAATGTCTTCGAGCTTGTGATGCAATTGTTGCTTTTATAGAAAAATATTGTACTGACCACTCTGATGGGAGAATGTATTTTCGTGTAACGAATGATGGTAAACCTGTTATTAAACGTCTTCGATATGTATTCAGTGAAACGTTTGCTATTGTTGGTTTTGCCTCATACGCTCGTGCAACTGGAAAAAAAGAGTATTGCGATAAAGCGTTTGATTTGTTTAACAAAGTACAAAAAATACTAGAAACACCAGGTACGCTAATTCCAAAATTTGATCCTGCAAATCGTGCTTCAAGAGGTTTTGGGCTTCCTATGATTCTTTTAAATACTGTTGCTGAATTACGTCTTGCTTTTGAACAATTTGATACAGAAAAAATTTCTCTATGCAATAGTTTTATTGATAGTCAGTTAGAAGAAATAAAAACATACTTTATTCGACCAGAATTACAAGTTGTTGTAGAACAATGCAATTTTGACGGATCTATTCAACATGATCATATTGAAGGCAGACAACTTAACCCAGGGCATGCTATTGAAGGTGCTTGGTTCATGATGAAAGAAGGTATGTATCGTAAAGATCAAGAGCTCCAAAAACTTGGGTGTACTATGCTCGACTGGATGTGGAAATGGGGTTGGGATGACAACTATGGCGGTATAATATATTTTAGAGACTTAGATGGCAAAAGTATGAGTGAGTACTGGCATGACATGAAATTTTGGTGGCCACAAAATGAGGCTGTTATTGCGTGTATGTATGCATACACTATCACAGGCAATAATGAATATAAGGATAATTTTATTAAGGCTCATGAGTATTTTAAAGAGAGATTTTTAGATACTGAAAATGGTGGATGCTTTGGATATTTCCATCGAGACGGAAGTCGCTCAACAGATATAAAAGGAAATATGTATAAGGGGCCTTTTCACACGCCTAGAATGTATATTGAAATAGCGCAGATGCTTGGAAAATAGTGTTTTATTTCATTTAAAAGAGGTTTGTATCCATTGATGCAGACCTTTTTTTATGCTTCTTTGTGTTTTATCGTAGTGAAGAATTTGGAATATAGTTTTTTGCATATTCAATTATTTCAGCTAGTTCTTTATCAGAATACGGTTGAATATTGTTATAAGATACATCTAAACAGTGGTCATTTCTAAATTGAGCAAAAAACCAACGTGCATCTTCTGGTAAAAGCTGTGCTATTGCATCTATATCTTTTTTTGAAATAAGAGGAGGGCAAAGAACTGTTCTAAATTCCCTTTGTTCTGTTGGTAATTTTTTGATTATTTGAATAGACCTTGTGAGTAAATCGAGTGCATTTTCATTACATTGTAATAGAGTATAGTTTAATGGATTTGTTTTTACGTCTATGGCAATATAGTCAGGTGTAGTGTTTTCACTATTAAACAGCTCTATAAGCCTATCTGGAAACAGACCATTTGTGTCCAGCTTTACACTATAGCCTAAACTCTTAGCAGTTTGTATTATAGAAGGTATTTCAGGATATAATAAGGGCTCACCACCAGAAATAACAAAACCAGAAAGCACATTTTTTCTCGCTTTTAAATGAGTATACACATCTTCAATGCTTACTAAATCTGTTTTTGTAATTTGACCTAAAACGAGCTCCCCATTATAACAATAGGGGCACCGAATATTACAGCCACTTAAAAAATAAGTGGCTGCAACACGTGTCGGATAATCGACAAGGCTTGTCTTTATTAGAGTACCGTTTAGCATTAATTTTATGCTACGCACTCACATTTTACAGAAAGAAGGTCAGTAAGTTCTGACACGTTATGTGCTCGTCCTACTTCATTTCCTGTGCTATCAAACAATATTACAGTTGGTGCTGAGAGAACACCCATTTTTGATGCGCTTTCTAAGCCTTCTGGAGTGTCAACATCAATGTGAATACCAGTTACTTCAAGAGTTTCCAAATGCTTTTTTACTGGTCCACAATTTGGGCATGTTCTTCTTGAAAAGTATTCGTAATAAACTTCGCCTGAAAGATTTTCAGACTTTTTTGTTGTAACAGATGCAACAATATCATCACTACTTGAATTTACAGGACTTTCAGATGCCTTATACACGTTATTTGTAGCTTCTTCTGAGCCCCAAACAAATTGTTTTCGCAAATCATACTCATCACGCTTGCCCTTGTTCCAGTTTCGAACAGAACGATAATAGCCCACAATTCGAGCGTATACTTCTGTTTCTGTTCCTCGCACATTTTTTAAGTCTTCCTTAGTTTGTGCGATTTCTGCATCAATTTGGGCAATTGTCCTTAATTCAGTCATTTTTCCCTCCCATAGAATTTCTACGCATTATCCACCTGCGCATTTTTATTATAACATAGTTATGCTGTTTTATCTACTATTGTTTTACGCTCTTTTTGCAATTTTTGCAATTTATTTTTCAGCGCTTCTTCATTTTCTTGTTTACATTTTGGACACTCAAACACCTCTCCGTTTAAATATCCATGTTCTTTACATATAGAATATACTGGTGATATTGTAATGTATGGGATTTTATAATTACTTACAACTGCTTTTACCAAATCTCGGCATGATTCCCAATCTTTTACAGCCTCTCCCATGAGTGTATGGAATACCGTTCCACCAGTATATTTTTTTTGTAACGATTCTTGATGATCCATTGCTTCAAAAATATCACTTGTATAATCTACTGGTAACTGTGATGAGTTTGTGTAAAATGGGTCTTTAGAACCTGAAGTAATGATATCAGGATATGCTTCTTTATCATGTTTTGCTAGTCGGTACGAAGTACTTTCAGCAGGAGTTGCCTCTAGATTAAATAGCTCACCTGTTTCTTCTTGATACTGAGACATTCTTTCTCTCATATGAATGAGTACTTTTTCTGCAAATGCCTTTCCTTTTTCTGTCGTAATATCTGTACCTAAGAAGTTAACACAACATTCGTTCATACCACATAATCCAATTGTATTAAAGTGATTGTTGAGCGTACTCAAATAACGTCGAGTGTAGGGGAATAACCCACCATCTAAAAGTCTTTGTACAACTTTTCGCTTTGCACTTAAACTTTGTTTCGCTAAATCCATTAAGTAATCTAAGCGATCAAAAAATTGCTTTTCAGTATTTGTAATATATGCTATTTGTGGAAGATTTATAGTAACTACACCTAATGAACCTGTAAACTCATCAGAGCCAAACAATCCTCCACCTCGTTTTCTAAGTTCTCTTTTATCTAGTTGTAGTCTACAGCACATCGAGCGGACATCACTTGGATTAAGATCTGAGTTTACAAAGTTTTGGAAGTACGGTGTTCCATATTGTGCTGTCATTGCAAACAGAAGCTTTGCATTATCAGAATTCCAATTAAATTCTTTTGTGATATTATATGTTGGAATTGGATACTGGAAACCACGCCCAGCAGCATCTCCTTCAATCATTAATTCAATAAAAACTTTATTGATAATATCCATCTCACCTTGACAGTCTGAGTATGTAAAATCTTGTTCCTTGCCATCTGCTAAAGCGGGTTTATCTTTTAAATCTTCTGGTACGGTCCAGTCTAAAGTAATATTTGTAAAAGGTGCTTGAGAACCCCAGCGGCTAGGTGTATTAACGCCATAAATAAAACTTTGTAAACATTGTCTGACTTCTTTTTCTGTTAAGCCATCTTTTTTTACAAAGGGTGCCAAGTAAGTGTCAAATGAACTAAATGCTTGTGCTCCAGCCCATTCATTTTGCATAATGCCTAAAAAGTTTACAATTTGTTGAATAAGAGTAGATAAATGTTTTGCAGGAGTTGAAGTAATTTTATCTGGTACTCCCCCCAATCCTTCTACGATAAGTTGTCTAATTGACCATCCTGCACAATATCCTGAGAACATTGATAAATCATGGATGTGGAAAGCTGCTGTTTTGTGTGCTTCTGCTACTTGTTCAGAATAGATATTCTTAAGCCAGTAGTTCGCAGTAATTGTGCCTGAATTATGAAGAATTAATCCCCCCAAAGAAAAGTTCACATTAGCATTTTCATTTACACGCCAATCTGACTGGCTTAAATACCCATCCATTGTTACATCGATATCGAGCATCAAATTTTTTGCATCGCGAATTGCTTCATGGCGAGCTCTATAAAGAATATACGCCTTTGCAATTTGTACTTGATTTTGTTCAATAAGTACTGTTTCAACGATGTCTTGAATTTCCTCGATTGCTGGAATAGAATTTGCATGTCTTGCAGACATAAACTCAAAAAGCTTTTCTTCAACACTTTGTGTTAAAGCTTCTGCTTTTTCAGCGTTTGTCTCACCTTCGACTGCTACAATTGCTTTTCCAATTGCATCGACAATTTTGGCACGGTTGTAATCCCCAATTTCTCCCGAGCGCTTTACTACTTGCTTGATGAACATGACCTTATCATTTTCTTTTTTTTGCATCCCCAAAAAGGCTTTCCATTCTGGAAAGACCGTCCCAGTGCTATTTTCCTGCTTTCCCACTTAATTCTCCCCAAGCTTATTAACTTCTGTTATAAACTCTTGTAAATTCTCAAATTCTCTATATACGGAGGCAAATCTAATATAGGCAACCTTATCTATGGTGTGCAGCGTTTCAAGAACTAAATCTCCTAGTTCTGTGGTGGAAATTTCCCGAGTTCCTTTGCCCTTCATTATAGCCTTATCTGTTATTTCATGCACAATGCTTTCAAGCTTTTCGGTAGAAACTGGTCTTTTTTCTAAGGCGCGTTCAATACCTTTTTCAAGTTTTACTCTGTCAAAAGGTTGGCGTCTGTTGTCCTTTTTTACAACTAAAAACGGCTTTTCTTCGATATGCTCGTAGCTTGTAAACCTATAACCACAACTTAAACACTCTCTTCTTCGTCTAATACTTTCTCCGTTCGTCATAGTTCTTGATTCAAGTACTTTATCATCAAGGCTTTCACAGTATGGACATCGCATCTAAACCTCTTTGTATATAGTGTTTTGTCGTCATTGTTAGCATTATAACACACTATATCTGTTGTTGCAAGTGGTTTTATTAAAAAAAAAACAATTTTTAAAAATTATTATTATTTTTTTTTATAAATTTTGTACCACAACAAAAGAGTAACCTAAAAGACATGTTTACTTTTAATAGAAAATTTGATATAACATTGCATAGCAAAAAATATGTATGAAATAAATATGCTTAATGCAAGGAGGTATACATGAAAGTATTGATGGTGAATGGGAGCAACAATAAAAATGGTTGTACAATGGCAGCTCTCACTGTTATTGAAAAAACGCTAATGGAAGAAGGGATTAATTCAGAAATATACCAATTAGGTACTGAAAGTCAATTTGACTGTATTGGATGTAGGGCGTGTCGAAAAAATCAAAAGTGTGCTTTTAAGCATAATAATGTAAATGAATTCGTAGAAAAAGCTCTTGATGCAGACGGATTTATTTTTGGCTCTCCCGTTTACTATGCTCATCCAAGTGGTAGAATATTGTCGTTTTTAGATAGAGCCTTTTATAGCAATACGGACGCCTTTCGATTTAAGCCAGGAGCTTCTATTGTGTCAGCGAGGAGGGCGGGCACAACTGCAAGTATTGATGTTTTAAACAAATATTTTTCAATAGCAACAATGCCAATTGTTGGTTCAACATATTGGAACATGGTACACGGAATGCAAGCTGATGAAGTATTTCAAGATAAAGAAGGTGTGCAAATAATGAAGAACCTAGCAAAGAACATGGCGTGGATGCTTAAACTCATTGAAGCGGGAAAAGAAAAGGGAATATCTCTTCCTCAAATTGAAAATATTGAAAGAACAAATTTTATTCATTAAAAAAAATATACTGAAATATCCTTAATCTTTTTTGCGTACAGATTCGTTATTGTTTTCAGCTAATCGTTCGTAAAAGGTTAAGGTATTTTTTTTTGTTTGCAGATCCTCTGTATATTTTTTTGTAATTGCAATAAATATTACATAAATGTACGGCATACCAAGGTTTGTTTCTAGCAAAGAATTTACAACCATCGTTTGGATTTTATCTGCACCGCTAATAAAAGTTGCACTACGAATACCGCCGAGCAGAAGATTAAACTCCCATCCAAACTGTACAAGTATTCCAATAATTAAAAGCCAAAGAATGTTTATTCTGTGCTTTTTTTCTGAATGAAAAATATTCCACAATAATAAAAATAAATATCCTATGAACAATAATATAGCCATGTATCCATGATACGCCCCCGTAGTTCGCTGTATCGTAATTGGGCTAATTTCTGGAGAAAATGTTGCGACTATTAGTGGGCAACAAAGCCACCACAGTAGTATCAAAAGGGAGTATTCAAATAAATTTTTATTTTTTGAAATCCACAACCATATCCATACAAAATTTGTAAACCCATAGCTCATTGACATCCAAAGTAGTACTTTAAAAAGACTGCTTCCGTCAGATATGCTTCTTGTACCCAGTAAAAGGTGAAAAACTCCATAATCAACGAGCATGTATAATATACCTGCAAGGATACCAACAATGAGTGTTAAGTACTGTTTTCTAAAAAGTAAAAGACTTGCAAAAAATATAAGGAAAATTGTATCAAGAACAATATACAATGGATAAAACTGTCTTAAAGCAATAATTTCATTCATACGGTACCTCTTAGTTTATTGATAATATTGTTTACTCATTAGAAATATATTTTGCTATAAAAGGTCGTAATCGTACTGAAATAATTGTGGCTACGACAAGTTTTATGGCATCGTATTTTAAGAAAGGAGTAATACATACTAATACGGCCTCATTAATGCTTGCTTGAGCAATACGCATATATTGCATAGTTCCAAAAGCATATATAATTATAAACCCAATAGCAGAGCCAATAAGAATTCTAGCTATAGGCGTTTTTTCTTCGGTATTTGGCTTTGTAATTATTATTCCTGTAACTAAGCTTGCAAAAAAATAGCCAAGTATAAATCCACCGTTTGTGCTTATTAGTGATGCAATGCCACTTTCATTTCCTAAAAACACTGGCAAACCTAATGCACCGGCAACTAAAAAAAGACCTGTTGCGCCAGCTCCTTGAATACCGCCAAGGGAACTACCTGCTAAGACAATAAGCATGTTTTGTATTCCAAGTGGAATACTTGATCCTTGTATAGAAATTGAAACAAACCCTGATAGCGAAATAAGAATTGCAAAAATAAGTGTTAAAAACGAAGATTGTGTTTTTTTCTTTTGTTGTATTTCTTTCATTATAAATCCTCATTCTGTGTTAACTGAACACTTTGAGCCTTGCTGGTACGTTTATTTCGTATGTATTCACGCATATATATTGTAGTATACAATACCAACACAAGTACAAGTAAGGATGCTGGTAGCCAATCTCCCAAAAGTGCATAAAGCGTTATTTCTCGCTCATAAATAGGAACATCAAAGCCACCTGATACTGCTTCGAAAAGGGGTAGGCTGTAAAGAATTTTCCCTGCAGGGTCTAAAACAACGGAGAATCCAGAATTTGTACTTCTAACAAGTGTTGTTCTGAACTCCTGGGATCTAAATGATGAAATAACAAAATGCTGTATTTCTGCTGAGTTCGTTTTAGACCAAGAATCATTAGTAATATTGTAAAACGCTTCACTTCCTTGAAAAAACAAGGCTCTGCAAATATGGGGAAAAGCATCTTCGAAACAAATAGGTGTACTTATAGTTGTGTGCTCATTTTCCTCTAATGCTATATCAAAGGTGGTGTAATATTCACCCTGTGTCCAGCCGCTTGAAAAACCTACCACTGCTTTCATAAATTTTTGTACAAAAGGGCTATCAGCATACGGAATGATTTCTGCAAAAGGTACTAGGTGAATTTTACCATAAAAATCCAGCCACGTTCCATCTTTATCATAAAATTGTGCGGCGTTGTTGTATTGTCGGATTCTTGTTTTTTCTGTTTCTTCTAAATTTATCTGCGTTGGCCCACCTATAATAAATGGCGCATTCACCTCTTTAATAAATTCTGTTAAAGGCTTATGAGCAGGATATTGTTCATAATATTCAAGAGCCTGTGGATATGGCCTTGAAAGCAATGCTTCACTCCAAACAACAATATCGGGAATTTCATCATACTTTTCTATGGCATCTAGTGTTAATTCTTGACCTACTCTAATAGCCTCTTCATCATTAAATGTTAGCCATGAGTCTGTGTTTGTTTGTACAATAATTGTGTTAAGGTGCTTAATAGGAACACGATCTTTTGTATACTGGTATATTCCTTGAATCAAACTACAAGTAAAAAGCATAATACAAAATAATGCTGTCCATGTATACGAGGGTATTGTTACGAGGTATGATTTTCTTTCTTTTTTATGCGCAGTTTGCTTTTGGGAATAAGTAAATGCAGATAGAATTCCCTCTGCTATAACTGCATTAAAAAGTGAAAACAAAAAGGTTATTCCCCATGTTCCTGTTATCGATACAATTTGTGTTATTAAGGACCATTTCCATGACGCCATGAGTATAGTTACCCAAGGATATGCTAAAAATCCGAGGGATTTATACCATTCATATATTGTCCATAAACTTGCAAACAAAATAATTCTTGCTGGAATATTCCAGCTGACAATTTGGACATTATGCGAAAGAGAAAACTTTTCATGTAAAGCTGTTTTTTTTGTGTACCATATTGGTATGAAAAAAAGCTGCCCTAAAAAAAAGCCCAATATAGTATAATATCCAACCGTGCCACCTAAGGTGAGTGCTGCAAAGTCTTTAAAAAAAGCTAGCCAAAAGCTAGATAAAAGATGTGTTAGGGTAAAATGGAGGGAAAGATATAAACCTGCTTGTTTAAAAGAGTTACATTGTATTAAGGCTAAATATAGTGGAACAAGTGCAAAAAGACCTAAAAATGGTGATCCAAAGAGCAAAAATTCGTTTGGAATGGCAAAAGATTCAATAATTGCGGAAAAAATTACATAAAAAACTTGTAAAAATATTGTCATTATAGTATTATTATACCTTATTGATGAGCAATAATCAATAAGGTTAAGTTTAGGGGAAGAACATAATGGAGAAGGTAGAGCAAGCTCACTCGAGTGAGTATGGCGCCAAGCCGGATGTCATTGTTAGTGCACCGGGACGCTTTCATTTAATTGGAGAACATACTTGGTACTTCAAAGATAAAACACTCTCTATGGCATTAGATTTGCCTGTTTATATTGCAGCTTCAGCCCGACAAGACTCTTCGCTTCGTTTTTATTTTCATCAGGTTGCAGAGCGAAAGAGAGGGAATGTTTCAACATTAAAATATAGACGAGAAGACCGATGGGCAAATGCGCTCAAAGCCGTAATTGATGGATTTATGTCCTGTGGTTTTGTGTGTAGAGGTATGAATATTACTATTTATACAGAAATATTGCCTTCTGCAGGTTTTGGAATTACAACAGCTATTAAAGTGGCTACCGCCTTAGTATGCAAAACACTTTTTAAACATCCGTGTTCAGATGCGCAGATTTTTCAAACAATTGAGCGTGGTAATAAATTTTTCTTAAAAACAGGAAATTATCATGCTGATATTTATGCAGCGTTATACTCTGAAAAGAATACGGTATTATTAACAGATCATGCAAAAAATACACATACACCAATTCCTTTTGATTTTCCTGAGTACTCTGTTTTGTTAACTGATGCCCGTGTTCCACGTATCAGTGTTTGGGACGAAGAAACAGTACTTACTCCTGAGAACTTTTTATTAATGGCAGAATTAAAAATGCGTAAGAAAGATTATTGGGTGTATGAAGATTCAGTAGTTGAAATTAGCGATGTACTTTCAGCTGTCAATGAAGACACAAGGCGACGATTGATTTGCATAATGCACGAGCATCAATTTGTACTTGATGCTGTAGAAGGTTTACAAACACAAAAGTTTGCGCAATTTGCACGTGCAGTAAATAAGTCTCATGAAGGCATGAGAGATCATTTTAATATATCTTGCCCAGAAATTGATTGGCTCGCAAAAAGGGCTTTAGAGTTTGATATAACTACATCACGCAATGCGACAGCATGCTCAAGAATTACAGGAAAAGGATTTGCTCGGTGTTTATATACAATCATTAAAACTTCAGATTTGGAAGAATATAAAAATAAAATGGTTGAATATGAGCGGATATTTGGGTTTCATCCTGTTTCATACGTTGTTAAACCTGCAGGTGGCGCAAAAATACTTAAGGCTAAATAGGACTGTACATGAAAATTTTGTTAACGAATGATGATGGTTTTGGTGCTGCTGGCTTGGAAGCGCTTATTGCAGTTTTTTCTGTAGAGCATGATGTTTGGGTAGTTGCACCAGACCAAGATAGATCTGGTGTTTCTCATGGGTTTACTATGGCTACACCAGTTTGTTTGAAAACTAAAGATCATCAGCACTTTTCGTGTTCAGGTCTTCCTGCAGATTGTGCCGATCTAGGAATTAAAAAGGTCGTTCTGGGAAAGCCTGATGTTGTAGTCTCAGGTATAAACAAAGGCGGGAACATAGGTACCGATATACTATACTCTGGTACTGCAGCTGCCGCACGTCATGCGTCTATGCATAACATTCCTGGAATAGCTGTAAGTTTAACATCAGATAATGCAACGTGGGATTATACGCCTGTTGCGCAATTTGTTTGTCAAAACATTGATGCCTTAATACAACTTTCTCAAAAAGATGTTTTTGTAAATATTAATGCATCGGATCACACATCAATCAAGGGCTGCTTGTATACCGTACCTGCAATAAGAAACTATCAAGATTTTCCAGAGTTATTTGTAGCGCCGAATGGTCATACCTATAGTTTTTTTAATGGTGCTCCAGTAAAAACAGATATGGTAGATGGTACTGATTACACAGCAATTCAGAACGGGTATATTTCAATAGGCAGAATTTTGGCACAACCTTGTGCAATGACTGAAAAAAATGATTTACCTATTTCAAGTTTTATGATATAATATATGTAGTATTTATGCCGTAGGGGGTGGTTTATGGCAGAAACAATGCAAGATGGCATTCGACTATATAAAAAAGGCAGTTTTTCAGATGCTTTAGCAATCTTTTTATCTCTTCCTGCACCAGCATTAGACCAAGGTAATGCAAGTTTCGAATTAGCTTACTATATTGGGTTATCCTATGCCCGTTTACAACGTTATGATGAAGCTTTGTTATATTTAGAACAAGTTGTTACTTCAGATGGTTCCGAAGTTAGGACAAATCAATGTAGATTGGCTCTCGCTATCATATATAGTTTAACAGGTCGTAATAGTTTTGCAGACTTTGAATTAAAAAAACTACTTGAAATTGGGTATGAAACTGCAGAAGTATATGCAGCTTTGGCTTACATTGAGTGGGAACAAGAAAACACCAATGCTGCTATTATGCACTACGAAAATGCATTAAATATTAATCCAAATTGCCCTACTGCTTTAAATGGATTAGGATATGTATTAGCCTGCGCAGGGCGAGATTTAACACGCGCTCTTTCTCTTTGTAAAAAAGCAATTGAAATAAAACCAGATTCGCCAGCATTTTTAGATTCTTTAAGTTGGGTATACTATAAGCTAGGACTTTTAGCAGAAGCACAAATTTACATTAAAAGAGCGTATGATCGAAAGACAAGTAAAGATGAAATAAAAGAACATTATAGAATCATTACTGAAGATTATGCAACCAGTAAAGAGCAAGGCAGGCTTGCCGCTCGGGGCGATGTATAAATGAAAAAGTTTTATTACATTGTTATTTGTATATTTTGTGTATTCCTTTTTGCTTCCCAATCTATAGCACAAGATTTTGTTTTATCAGAACCAACGCCTGCAGATAGAGGTTTTGCACAAGAAGAGTTTCGCCGTGGGGTTCAAGCATGGTATCGAGGTGCTTTTAATGAATCTATATTGCAGTTTGAACGAGCCTTATCCTATTTGCCCGAAGAACCACTTATATTAGATTGGCTTGCAAAGGCTTATTATCGTTCAGGTTTAGAAGGGACAGCTTTAGAACAATGGGAGCTCGCATCATCCTTGGGCTATGGGGGATCATTACTCCAAAATAAAATTGATGTTATTCAAAACCGCCGCATTACTGGTAGCGATGCAGAGCAAAATGTCCGTTTTGTAGAATCTGGCAATTTTCCTGGTGCAAGTGGAGAAACTTTTTTCTTCAGTCAACCTATATCCGTATTACCAACACAAGATGGAACGTTATGGGTTATCGCTTATGGTTCAAACGAACTCATGCTCTTTGATGTAAACGGACAAATTATAAGACGAATTAAAGGTCCATTAAACGGCTTTGACAGACCTATGGACGTAATGGAACAATCAAGCGGTACATTATTGGTTACTGAATATGCAGGAGATCGCATTAGTCAGCTAACCTCTGATGGGGACTTTATTGCCTACATAGGAGAAAAGGGTAGAGGCGATGGACAATTATTAGGTCCTCAATATCTAGCGCAAGACTCTTCTGAAAACATATATGTAACAGATTACGGCAATGGGCGTGTAGTTGTATTTGACTATGCGGGTCAATGGCTGTATAATTTTGGCGATTTCCATTCTCCTACAGGAATAATTGTTATTAATGATATTGTTTATGTCGCCGACAGCATTGACGGTAATATTTCTATGTATGATACTAGTGGAAATTTCCTTGATTTTTTAGTTGAAAATAATAGTTTTGAACAAATTGAAGCATTACGACAATGGGATAATTATATACTTGTTTCTGACACTAATATGGTTTACGCTGTTGATACTTACAATGGAGGCATACATGAACTTGTTGATATTGGAAATGCGCCATCAAGGTTAACTTCAGCTGAGGTAAATAAAAATGGTACCATTGTTGCAAGCGATTTTCTAAACAATAATGTTGTTCTTCTTTCACGTATGAGTGAACTAGTCGGAGGCCTCTTTGTGCAAGTAGAACGAGTGTACTCTGATGATTTTCCAAATGTAGTAGTGGAACTAAGGGTTCAAAATAGATCTAGGGAGCCCATTGTAGGTTTAAGAGATAGTAACTTTTTGATAACAGAAGAACAACGGCCTGTAGCAGAGCAACGGTTGATAGGTATTGCGGACTCAAATGAGTTTTGTGATATTACAATCATCATTGATAGAAATACACAAACTCAAGATTATGAACAAGCAATCGATAGTGCTGTACGAGAAATCGCCAGTGTTATGAATAATCAAAGTACATTAAGGATTGTTTCTGCAGGTATGTCTCCTGTTACTGAATATGAAGGTGAGCCTTCTTTGATGGAAAGGTTTTCTTCTAATAATTTAAGAACTGCAGTTTCTCAAACTCCTGCAACAGATTTAGCAATTCGGTTAGCTGCAAATGATTTGGTAAATGCAACACCAAAAAGAGCAATTGTGTATCTTACTACGAACGCCACAAATCCAATGGCTTTTTCAAATTATGCATTAACCGATGTTAGCTCGTACCTAAATAATAACGGTATTTCATTTCTAGTTGTCAGTTTGGATAACCAAGGCTTGCCTCCAGATATTAACTACATAGTTGATAATACTCCTGGTGATGAGTATTTTGTGTATCGAAGTCAAGGTTTATCAGGACTTGTGCAAGATGTATTAGATGAACCTGTAGGCTTATATCAGTTTTCCTATGTTTCAACATTGCCTACTGATTTTGGTAGCTTGTTTTTACCAGTTGAAGCGGAAGTATATTTGATGAATAGGTCGGGGCGAGAAGAAACTGGCTACTATGCACCTCTTGAATAAATTAGAAGTGGAGCTTTCCTCTTATAGATACGATATTTTGTACATTAAAGTAGCTTTTTTCAATAAATAATTCACCACCTAAGTCTAAGCCTAACTCTGCATATTCATTAACACGTATTGTAATCTCATGTGTGATACCATAAAGCTGTTGTAATTCTGTTGTTTGTTCTTCATCATCATATTGTGATAAACTTGCATAGAGAGAGTTCTCTCGTGTAAAACCATTTTCACTTTCTTCTAACTTTGGAAATATCCAAAATAATCCATCAACCAAAAAGCTTGAACTACCATCTCTATCCCAAGTTGCATCAAAGCGTATGCTCCACTCGTTATCTGTATCAATTCTTCCTTCCGTTAAAAAAGTCAGCCGGTTGTTAGGAGTAAAATATAAGCTCGTTTGATTGTAGCCTGAAACTTCCAAGCGCCAATTATTCTCACTAAGATAATCATTTTGGTAAGAAGCTTTAATTGACTGAATAATTTCATCTTGTTCATACCACATAAACATAGGATTGCGCCCGTATTTACCAAAATTATTTATTGATAAAAAATTTGCATTACTTGTTAACTGCAATATATCACTTGTATCTACGGCGCTTACTTTGATGTCTCTTGAGGCAGAAAGAGATGCGCTTGTTGGTATAAAAATATTAAGGTTTGATGAGCTGTAAGCTCTATTCCAATCGAACGTAATTTCATTAGTATACCCTGTTAAATGTGTATTCTCATTGTCTTCAACTGTTTTATTCATTTTTGTACTTAAAGATGTATCAAAAAAATCATAAATAGGAATACTTGCAAAAGCCCAAGTTCTTTGGCTCATTGAATCAAAATAAAGATATGCATCATCTAAGTATGTGGTGCTTTTCACTTGTTCCATATCGATGTACGCTTTTTTTGAAAAGAATGCTGAGAAATTTTGCTCGCCAATGGTGAAAGGCACGCCTATAATAAACGTGTCTGAAGAAAGGCTTTCAATTCCTAGTGAATTTGTGTAATTATTTTCACCTTCCAAAATAATATACGGAGAAATTCCAATGGAAGGAAAATCAAAACGTTGATTAAAGGAAAATCCTACTTGTCGCTTACTAGCATCATTATACCCAGATGAAAATTGTATTTTAGATATATCAAACCATGAAGCTGCATAAGAGTTTCTCAAATTATTATCTTTGTATCCGTCTTGTGCTGCAAAAAAATCAGCATGCACTGAATATGCGATTTTTTCATTTCCAATATTAAAAGTGTTTTTTATTTGTACATCTTGATTGTAAACACTTTCTTCTTGATTAGCTTCTGTTAAAAAGTCTGATTTTAGATTAAAGCCTAGTGGTAAAAAGTCCAGAGTGAAGATTTCAATTTTTTTTGCACCATTAGATTGAGGTAGATATCTGTATTCTTCTTCAAAACCTATAATATTAAATACTGGAAAAACTGGCGTTGATGATATTTTATGAGATGCAGATTCAACATTGAATGAAGCATTATCGTTTGAAAGTGTTTGTGCCATATTTGATGATGAAAAAATAAGTGATCCTTCCGTTCTTACTCCTAAAATATCAATTTTTGCATTGCTATCAGTGATTACACCTAGTTCAGTTGATTTTTGTTCGGTTTGCAAAGGAGTGCTAACACCAGAGCGGACATTTGCTGCTACGTATGCATTTGAAAATATTGGAATATCATTTTTTGTTAAAAGTACATCATTTTTTTGCCACTGTATATCTAAGATATTCTCAGTTGCAAATTCCCAAATACTTTCTTTTAAGTGAAGTTCGTCAATATATAGTTTACCACTACCATTAAATTCAATGATAAGCTTTGTTGGTGAAACTCTGTGATTCAATTCTCTAATTTCATAATGTGACTGAGGCACACTAATATTGCCTATAAATAATTCTTTAGTATATAAATCGAACTGTATTTCTTTCCATGAGTTTTGCATCAAGTCTAAAGCTTCTTTTTGTAATATAATCTGCATCGCAATTTCAGTACCGTATTCTGTTTCTCTTTCAAGCGTAAGCACAATATTTGAATTATTCCCTGTCTCTTCTGGAGTGTATGCAAAAAAACTAATTTGCTCATATGAATCAAATGGAATAGAAGGGTAAAACTTATGCGCTTCTATGGTGTCTTGAGTTACTGTATTGTTCCATTCAAAATACTGAACGATATTTTTGATATCTTTGTTAAAGCGTTCCATCCCTTCAATCTGAGCTTTTCCACTTTCTGAAAGATATAGTTCTTCTGATTGCAACGAATCTCCAACAGTGCTAAAACTAGAACCTGCAATTTCATAGGAACCTACTTGCAACACAGAACTTGAAGCTCTTGGTGCTTGAATTATAATCCGTGCATTTTGATACTCTGTTAACCTTGCTCTATCTTCATCAAGAAGGAACACACTTACTTTCTGCCATTCATTGCTAGTAACATCAAATTGATTTTTTACATCTACTGAAGAAGTTATTTCCCATGTCGGAATTTCACCCGAATATTCTATGAGCTCTTCTTCATTTGAACTTACCCCTAGCTGTAAGTATAGTTTAAATCCAGTTTCTAAATTTGGCTGTTTAATCCATATACTAAATTTTTCTGCCGAAGTTATATTACTTGCATCACTTCCCAAGTTAATTGATTGAGCTATCCATCCATCATTTTCAGTGATTTCCCACTCAGAGCTTACAACGTACGATTCTCTTTCGCTATCTCTATTTGTACTCGAAGTGCTATTGCCTCGTGCATTTTCAGTGAGTATTGGTAATGCTGCTCCGTTTGGACGTGCATTAAGTGAAGGTACAAAATCGACTGGAATATCTACAGCTGAACTACTATTTAAGTAGAATTCCTCCACCAGTATACTTTGCATGTCATCTATATGGTATGTATCACTAATGTCTGCAGTTTGAATGCTCGTAAGTAGTGTATTATCTATTATCAGGTTGTCTTGTTGATATTCTAAGTCTAGAGCTAGGTTTACTGAAGCGGAAGCATCAAAACTGCTATCGCTATACGCATCGCTTTCTAAAACTGGCCACAACATTGAAGAAGACACATTAAAAGATGTGTTTTGAGAAAGAACCTTATTAAACCCTAAAGCGACGGTTAAAGAGCCTGTAGAAGCACTATCATTATGTTGTTTCCAAGTAATTCTTATTGTGTCAAATGTTCCAGGGGGGCTACTGAGTGTAACCAAGCCTGTATTTGAATCATATTTAAATAATGATTCTTTTATTCCATTTCGATATACAGTAATAGATCCTTGTATTGCATCTGTTCCAATGTCTAGTACAGAAGATTGAGATAAACTTTGAACCGAAATGATGGTATCGGTCTGTTCCTGTGTAAGTGAATTGCTTGAATCAGTTGTGATGTATATAAGAGGGTATTTATTTGCAAAAGGAAATTGTTGCATTGCACTTATATCATCATCTTTTTCTTGATTAAAAATTTGTAAGTAATTTTCCTTTTCATCAAAGTAATCTGCATTAGAAAAGTGAGGCAAGTCTAGCGTCGTTTGATCCAGTATTACAGCTCCGTAGGACTTTTCGCTGATTCCATTTGACTTAGAGATTATAGAAACAGTATCAATAGCAGAAAAAGATGAAAGACTATACAAGGAGGCATCAACAAATGGAGAAAAAAAGTTCTGCTTTTGTACTAAAAGTGCAATTTCACCATCAATAGTTGTGAAAAAATTTGGAAGACTAAAGTTATCGAGTTTAATCGCTGTGCCGAACCACTGCTGTATTTTACCAAGGAATCCACTCTGTGGGCTATATGAACCAATATCAATGTTCTTACCCCCAAAGCTAACAAGCACATTATCATCTTCAGGTGAGTTTAGGACAAGCATGTTTTTTGTTGGAATAAGTAAATATTCAGACTGAGAGAGTTTTTTGTATGATGTTCCCTCTGAATCTTTGTATAATATATTTTCTGTATTTACAGATTCAACATACACGGCAGTTATTGATTCTACACTATTATCTGGAAAAATAAAACGAGCGCCTTGTTCCCATTCGGTTAAGTTTAAAATTGTTTCAGTAGATTCATTTTGTCCTATCCACGTTTTTTCCATATATTCGGTCATATCGTAGCGGAGCAGGGCGTCTGCTTTCCAGTTTTCGCCTGACCATTCAGCCATTACCCCTGGTGCTTGATTACTACCACTGCCAACACCTCTATCTGCATCCGTGACACCATAGTCTTGTGAAAATGTAATATGTCTATTTCCTATCCTCGCATGCTTCAAATAGTTTTGCCCGTAGTAACCCGCTGCAACTGTACTTTGATCATAATCATCTGCTACATTTGCTTCAAAATACCAAGTGTCCTGCAGCAAAAACCAAACGGTCAAATCTGTTTTCTGAATAAAAACAGGAGGATCAAAAGAAAATGCAATTCCATCCTGTCCTTCTTTTCCCCCAGATATATTTGTAAAATTACTGAACATAGCTTCCCATGTACCCTGAGCAAAAAACTCTACTTCTGGAGAGTCTGGACTTACATTAAATATTGCAATAGGTGCCTCACCAGATGTGAATGCATCTTCAAAGGGCTTTGCTAGTGTGATTGGTTCAGCTTCTTGTGCATTTGTGTGTTGTATGTTTAGTAGTAAGGGTAATAAAAAGCAAAAAACTAATGTTAGTGATTTTTTCATAAGTCGTGCTTTGCCTATTTGTATACCAGGATTCTTTTTTTGCATTTCTATTACTGTTTTTTCGACTGCGGTTTTTTTCTTATTTTCATCATCAAACAAATCTTGTTGTATTGGTAAACTTGTGTCTTCTAAGTTTTGAGCGGCAATTCCAATTAGACGAATCCCTCTACCATTTTCATATTTTTTTTCAAAAAGTCGTTTCGCTCTTGAAAACAAATCATCAGCAGACGAGATAGGATGTAAAGATGTCTCTTGTACACTAACCGTTGTAAAATCCTCATAACGTATTTTTATATGTGCTGTTTTACTTGTCCATTTTTCTGTAAAGAGGCGAAACATAACGTCCCATGATAATTCCATAAGTGCAGTATCTATAGCATATCTGTCGGTTAAATCTACTGAAAATGTTCTTTCTGAGCTAATAGAACGAGTTTTCGGAGCTTCATTGAATGTTTCATATAGTGTTCCACGTACTGCCTTAAATAAAAAAGCACCTGTTGAATTTCCAAATAAATTTATCAGCATGCTTTCTGAAGCTTTGTGAACATCCTTCGTCGTAGTAAACCCAGTTTCTTTAATTCTTGCTAGTGTTTTTTGTCCAATACCCCAAATATCTTTTAATGGTAGTTCGAGCATGAATTTTTCTTCTTCTCCACTTTCAACAATGTAAAGGCCATTTGGCTTTTTTATTCCAGAAGCTATTTTTGCAATATATTTTGTTGTGCTAATTCCTATTGAAACAGTTAAACCGGTTTGTTCAAAAACTTTGCTTTTTAACTTTTGGGCAACTTCGATTGGTTTACCAAATAATCTTTCGGTTCCAGAAATATCAATAAAAGCTTCATCTACTGAAATTTGATGTACATCTGGAGAAAAATCATAAAAAATGGACATGATTTCTTTGGACCTTTCTTGGTAACGCTTCATTCTTCCACGTAGAAAAATTGCATGGGGGCAAAGCTTTACTGCGTTCATTATCGGCATTGCAGAGTGAACGCCATAAGCCCTAGCTTCATAAGAGCAAGTAGATACAACACCTCTTTTATCTGTTGGTAAACTGCCTACTATAACAGGTTTACCCTTATATTCAGGATTATCTACTTGCTCAACAGAGGCGTAAAAAGCATCTAAATCAACATGAATAAAACATGTCTCGCTCATGATTCATCCTCAAGTGTGTATTCTATATATAGCTTTTCTATGCTCGAGTTTGTTTTTATCCAAGCACTTATACGACATAAAATCTTTGTTTCATCTTGGGTTGTAAAGTTAAGTATAAGTGGGTTAGGAGGGTAATCGTCTAGCGCAAAAACTGCTGTCATTGGTTTTGATAAAATATCATACGGATAGTTTGCGTCATATATTGGTAGTGTTGATGTTGAGCTTAGCTCTACATGATATCGTATTACATTTTGTAGTGCTTTTATTTCAAGTGTTTGTAAGACATTTCCAAATTGAGCTTTTTGGCTGTGAGATATTTGAATAGCATTATCTAAACTTGTAGCTTTATTATTATCGTCATCAAAAGATGGGCGAAGAACCTGCATAGTAATGAGTGTTAGTGAAATAAGTACAGTAATTAAACTTAACACTACAATACATTGCTTTGATATTTTCTGTCGATTATCCTTCAGACGCATACCCCAGAATTTTAAGCGAGTAAGTATTCTTATAATCATAATTTGGAATGGAAGCATAAAGCATGCGAGAATGAGATTTGTACCAAAACTCGCATTCATTATTTTTTCTAATGACAAAATATTATATGCATTTGCAATATTAAAAACTAAGGGTATATAAGGTAGTGTCATTAAACCAAAGCATATTATAATGGGAAAAATGCGTCTCATTCTTTGAGATATTTGAACAACTATGTACTGGCCTATGAATAGAGGAGCAAGTGTAATTTCGACTAATGAAAATATTAATATGTTTAGTGCAGCACTGACTGATAAAGTGTATGCATAAATAAATCCTGTTAAAGGGAGTTTTACAATGTGCTGTAGTAATGAGAACAATAATAAAAATAAAACAGAAAGAATAATTTTTAATATAAAAGAGAATATTACGAGTGAATATTCCTGTGGTATAATACCTTGAATAATTTTTTGAGCTAAAAAAAGAAAGAAACCAGTTGCAAAAACAATTAATGGAATAAGATACCATGTTTTTTTGAACTCTTTTTTATGTATATGCCTATGCACACCTGTCACAAATGATAAATTGAAAAATAAAAAAAGTACAATTGCTAATACGAAAATAATGAGAACTAAAAACATTGCTTCAGTAATAAAAAAAGTTTGAGAGAAAATTTGAAAGAAGGAATAATTTGTATCTTGATTTAAAAAATTTGTATTATCAAATTCGTCAATGAGAGAGTGTAACATAAAAAAAACATTCTCGCTATTTTCTGTGCTGAGCTTAACGGAAACAGAAGGTATTTCATTTTCAAGCCAAGTTCCTAAAACATGGTCATGTTCAATTAAATTTAATCGGTACAAGGATAAAAAGTACCCCTTTATGAAGTATGTTACACCTGATGATGCAAAGCTGTTTATTAAAGTTGTAAAAAAACTTAAAGGTACAATTGTGGTTTCATTCGAGGATGTAATAGAGCCCGGTGTTACTTCTACAAAGCTGTCGAACAGCTGTAAAGAATCCAAGCCTATTGTAGTACTTTTATCGCTAGTAGAGTTAAACACTATTGCAGCCGTATTTTCTGTTGTAAGCAAAGATTGAATATATGTATTACTACCTTGTGGAATATGGGTTGAAAATGCACTTACGTTATTGTCCTCTTCTAATACAGTATCATCATTTGCAGCAAATACAATGTGAAGAGAAAAGTTAGCAGTTACACTATTATAGTAGTTTAAAAGCTCTGCAACTTCATCATAATAGGTAAAGCTGTTTTGTGAAAATACTAGGATAAGGTTTTTAGTGCTTGTGGTTTGATCTTCATTGCTCTGTGTTAATAGTATGTTATAGGGGAAATTATTTGACCTTGAATTTATTAATAATTGGACTTCTGGATTTAATCCATATTCAATGAGGTTGTCATATAATATATCGCTATGTACTGCTTGTTGTGACCTAACAATCGAACTCTCTTGAGTAAAGGATTCAGTGAATGTCATAAAAAACACAAATAGTAAGCAGAAAAAATGCTTTATTCTCATACTAACAGAATAACGGTTATTTTGTTTTATGGTCAATACATAGTTTGACATAATATGCTAAAATATGCTAAAATTATTAAGAATATGGAAGAATCCACAAAGTCAAGTACAATACATGTGCCTCTAAAGCTTGCCTTTACGGAGAATGGCTCAAACTATGTTTTAAATAATAAAAAAGAACTCAGCAGATTGCAATTAGTGGATAATAGCGATGACCATGGGATTGAAATAAATCAATTCTCCCCAGCTTTACTTCAGCGTTTAATAATACTTGATTATGTATCTAAATTGGAAATTTCATCGGTACATTTTAATGATAACCGCTCAGAAATTATTGATTTATCTAAGTTAATAATTTTTTCAAAACTCTATCAGCAGTTCAACTCTTCTGTCCTTGCAAGATTGCTTGCAAGCGATTGTGTAACGAGGCATAATAGAAATAACCCGAGTAAATGCCTAGACGAAACAATTGCAGTAGATGATACACCTTTTGAAGCCCACGTAAAAAAACAAAGTGAAAATCAAAAGCGAATTCTTAAATTAATTTTACATCCAATACATGAAAGTATTTTAAAAAATACTAAGTATTCCGCAGAAGAAAAGCGGGTGTATGTTTTTATGACTGAAAAATTCTTAAATAGCATGAGCTTTTTCAATTGGTATATTCTATTACTTTTTTCAAATGATAGTAGTTTCCCGCAATTGATCGCTGCAATACGGGTACTTCTTACAGATTATTTACCAAAAAGTTCGATAGCAGAATATGTTGCATTTATACTTCTTGAATTGTGTTCTAATTTAGAGGTAAGCAATCTTGAAGTAGAGGCAAAGAAAATGCATGGAGAAAAAGAGTTTAAAAAATCTATGTTGCTTGATTCTGCTATTAGAAAAAAAATCTACAAAGAGATTGAAAGAAAAAAATGTTTATTATTTATATCATGGAAAATTTCTAGTGGTGCTGCTTTTAGTGGAAAAGAAAACAATCTAAAAATTTCAGTGTACAGTACTACAACCGACTTTAGAGGTACTAAAGATAGCATTGATGAAAAGAAGTCAATGAACATTCGAAAAAAAACACTTGTTGACTTGTATAAAGATTTACCAAGGGGATATATTGGAAATGATTTAGGTTTGTATTATTTGTCATACCTAGATGATGCTTGTAAGCAAGTTAATGTAAAATTTACAGCGAATGTTAATCAAATTATTTCTGATGGATTGACATTAATAGATCTCAATTTTAAGTTTTAATTATGAACAAGAAGTACTCATTTTTTTTATATATTATTTTTTCAATTTTTTTTATCACCTCTTGTGAGGATTCAAGCCCAATGCTTGCCTCTGTTCGTTACATAATCCTATACGATTATCAAAATATTGGAGAGGCTCCACAAGAGCGTTTAGGGGTCTATGTTGAAGTTCAATCAGACCCAGAGCGAGTAAAAGATGTAGTTGTTTATTCTCATGATACGGGTTATTCATGGACGCTTGATATTCCTTTGAGTATAAAAATTGATAATAATAATACTGTTTGGGTAGGAAGCTCAAATTTACTTCCGCCACGTAACCAATCAATTCCTGTAGGACAATACACTGTAACCTATACAGACTTGGCTCAAAGGCAGTCTGAGCATTTTTTCTCTATTGATTCTATTGAAAATTCGTCTAATATTAATAGATCAGACTTTACTAGTGAAAATATTGTATTATTCAATGGAAGTGGAAACATGATTTATTTTGGAAGTGACATACGCTTTAAAGATATGATTGTTGCGAAAGTTGATTACCCTGATGTTGCGTATAGTAGAATGGTACTTATAAATGAAGATCAAACAAAGGCAATAATAGAGATCCCAAATTTTTTGACAGATGGAGAATAACAATGAGAGAAGAACATATAACAGAAAATAAACCTTTTTATAAAACCGTAAAATCATTTGTGCTCCGTTCTGGAAGAATGACAGAATCGCAACAGCGTGAATATGAAACGCAAAAAGAAACATGGTGTATCCCGATTGACAAAAAGTTGGTTGATTTTGAGAAGCTCTTTGGTAACTCAAATGATGTAATTATAGAAATTGGTTTTGGCATGGGGCATGCAACCATAGGGATTGCAAAAGAAAATCCTAACACTAACTATCTTGGAATAGAAGTTCATAAGGCAGGCGTTGGTAGAGTTTTGCGTGAAATAAACGAAAATAGTTTAACAAATCTATTCATTGCAGAACATGATGCAGTAGAAGTTCTAGAAACTATGGTAAGAGATGAGTCAGTTTCCGGTTTTCACATCTTTTTTCCAGACCCATGGCCAAAGAAAAAACATCACAAAAGACGCTTAGTGCAAAAAGCATTTATTGAAAAACTTTCAGCTAAGCTAAAACCAGAAGGCTACATTTACATGGCAACAGACTGGGAGCCGTATGCTGAGTTTGCCTTAGAAGAGTTTTACAAGGTTGAAAGTATTGAAAATCCTCATGGAGGATATGCACCAAAAATTTCTTGGAGACCTCAAACAAATTTTGAAAGAAAGGGTCAAAAAG
>CAYJPS010000022.1:0-28015 GCA_964372135.1 uncultured Treponemataceae bacterium
GAAATATGACATCGCCACCACGACCACCATCGCCGCCGGCAGGACCGCCATTGGGTACATATTTTTCGCGCCTAAACGCTATGCACCCATTACCACCTTTGCCGGAACGAACTTCAATAGTAGCTTCGTCTGCAAATTGGATCACTATTGTGCGGCTACAATTGATGCAAGTTTTCTACCCTTGCGTTCATGGTATAATACGTTACCTGTTTCAGTTGCAAACAAAGTATCGTCTTTTCCTCGTCCAACGTTATCGCCAGGATGGATTTTTGTTCCACGTTGACGTACAAGGATTGAACCTGCTGTTACAAATTCTCCACCATATGCTTTTACACCTAAGTATTTAGGATTTGAATCTCGACCGTTTTTAGCGCCACTTCCGCCCTTTTTACGTGCCATAGTATGCCTCCAGTTAGCATTTGGATGTTATACATCCAATTCATTTATTTGCAACGATACATGCTTGGGATACTCACTACATAAAGTATTAAGCCCTTTTTCTAAAAAAACCCTCGCATATACTAGCAAAGATGACGTTGCTTTTATATTAGCATTGTCACCGTCTTGTTTTTGTTTTTTCACGCGAAACATTAAGGATCCGCGCTTTTGAGCATTCGATTCAAGTGTAATAGAATCATTGGATTCTAAAACAGAAAGTGTTGTTCTTAGTAAAGTAGTTACCGCTGAACAAACAATGTCGCTTCCTTTATTAGAAAAAAAAGCGTGCCCTTCTGCATTACAAGAAACAAATTCTCCTTCCTTGGTGACTACAAGTAAAACCTGTATCATATTACACCAAAGATCTTAGCTTATTCAGCGTCTTGTTTTGCAGACCCTACTTTAATACCAGTTACACGGATATTTGTATATCGTTGTCTGTGCCCGATAGTTCTGTGGTAGTCTTTTTTGCTCTTGTATTTGTAAACAATTACTTTTTTATCTTTGAATGTATCTTCTACAGTAGCTTCAACTACAGCGCCTTTTACATAAGGAGTACCGATAACAACATTTTTGTCATCATTTACCATTACTACTGTATCAATAGAAATAGATTGTCCTTGTTCAATATCAATTTTGTCAACTCTGATGAGGGCATCTTTTTCAGCTTTATACTGTTTTCCCTTATACTCAATGAGTGCGTACATGTAACACCTCTTGTTAAAAATATTCTTTGGTAGATAAGCAAGATAAACCTGCCCTTGCCCTTTGACAAACGGGGATAGTCAAAACGCTAGAACGTATTTTATCAAATTTATAGGGGTAATGTCAAGGGTTTGGGCTTAGATAATTACGAATTACGAATTACGAATGCCCAATTCCGAATTGGGAATTATCTTTTTCACTGCCACTGGAATGGTTATTTTAATATCCTCAAGAATTGCGCAGATTACGCAGATTTTTATTTTGTTGTTGTCCATGTAACGTCATAAATATGGATGCGTGCTCCTTGTTCACCGACCACCGATTTGAGTGTAAATTTGGTTGCACTAGAATCTTCAACTGTAAACACGTATGTTAAGTCGGATGAGGAAGATAACGCATCTGAATACGCTATACTTTCAACCTGTTTATCATTAACGAATAAACCTAACACACCCTCATTGCTATTTGTCCAAGTAGCGTAATTAATAATAATTTTGCCCAAGCCCTTGATACCAAAAACTTGAAATTTGTTCCCAACGGGTGATTCAAAGCCACTCATTATGAGTGCCCGCTTCTTTCCATTTTCTTCATCCTGCCCACCCACAGCATACACACTCGAACCATTTGGTAATGCACGGTTGTATGTTGTAGTATAACTAGAACTAGTAACACCTGTGTCTACGGTAAAATCTTGTGAATAGGTAACATCAAAGTCAACAGACTCTTGTTCATCACCAGGATTAGGTGTTATTTCTCCGCCAGTACTCGGCGTATCATCAGATTTTGAACCAAATATATCGTCGCAGCCAAATAATATAAATGCAATTGCACACAGCAGTGCAAGTTTAAAAACATTCTTCATAATCTCTCCAAAAAAATCTATAGAGAATATAACAAAAAACGCTATTGTATGCAATGGATAATGAGAAAATGATAATTATTATGCTACATTATAAGACTTTATATCCTAACTCATCCACAACAAGGATGACCTGTAGTTGAATCTGTATTACTATTCAACGTAGGGTCTTTCATACAAAGATGAACTGCTCCCAATTTGTTTGCAAGAGGAAGAGCTAAAATATTGGGGTTTTCGCCTACAAATTTCTTTTTTGCATCTTCTAATGCTTCTTCAACTGTAGCACGTGTTTTTAATCCCATTCCTCTAGCTATCCCTGGTTCTCGTGCACCCACTATATATATTGCACTGGTATTCATTTCTGCAATATGTCCACAGCTCATCATTGAAAAGGCATGAAATGGATGAAAAGCATTTGCAAATCTATACTTTTTAATATACTCTTCATGCGTTGCAAAATATTCTCCGTAACGATTCAAGTCAGGTAAAACATTCATATAGTCATGTTGAAACATTTCATAGAGTTCTCTTGCATACGGCCATATTTCTTCATGAAAATACCCATCACATATCGATGGAACTATAAAAACGCATCGATCACTGAGAACTCTTTTGTGCCTAATGATTTGTGCAGAAATTGCTTGCATGAACTGAATTGGGTTTGTACCCATTCCATCCCCATAATGAAAATCAATGGGTAATCCAAATATAACTACATCATATTTTTTTTCTGCCCAGTGCACGTAGGTACGTTTATCTGCAATTTTCCAGCTAATAGGTTGCATTTCTTTTGCATAACCACTAAAAATGGCTATTTGTCTTGCTTTTGTGTCTAAGACAGCATCACAACAAAAGAACTTTTTGCCCATTTTTTCTTCCATGTGCATTGATTGTTGATCAAATTTGCTTCTCATATCATTATGTGCTGAAACTGGCACAAACTCTTGTTTGTGCATTACTTTTGGTACATGGTGCGCCGATATACTCTTCCAGTGCGTTATACCTGTAGCAGAATGCTTATAACCGCCACTATAGCCGCCATATGGATTTCCTTGCGTATGGCCTATCAAAATTGCAATATCAGCATCGTACACATACTTATTCATCAATACATGATCACCAGCCTCTGTATACCCTAAGTCAACAATGTTTTCTTTATCTTCTGAATCATGACTGGTAATTTGCCCTGTCGAATAAAACTCATTAAACAATTTATCGCCTAAAATCTTTTTTTCTTCCGCGACAGTGGCTCTTGGGTGTAAACCATTAGAAACCAATAATAAAATATCTTTTTTTTCTACACCCACGCTATAAAGTTCATCCAAACAAGCTTGAATAGACACTTTTCTGTGTGAAGTGTCTTGTAGCCCACCTTTAACAATGTCGGGTATAACAAAAACAACAGTCGAGCCCTTTTTTGCTAATTTTGTTAGCGGTTCCATACCAATTGGGTTTCTGATACTTTTTATAGTTTCATTATATAAATTTTCCCACGTTTGTTCTAAACATTCAGGGTCGGCTACAGTAACACCAGGAATAAAAACATCAGTGGTGTCGGGTAATTCTGCACTCATCAAACCATTTCCATATTCAAAATCTAGTTTCATACTGTCTTCCTATGCTTTATTATATTCATTAACAATTTTAAAGAAATCATCAACTGAAAAGCCAAAATCTTCCCCAAACTTAGTAAGTGCAATCAGCCCTCCATCAAGGGAGTCAACGCTTTTAATCATTTGTGCATTTTCCAGTTTTAGCCCACCGCCATATACTACATCAACATTTACAAGTGATTTTATGTAGTCGGCAACTTCTTTTATATATTCATAATTAGGCACAGGCCTACCAGGTCCAATGGCCCACACAGGCTCATACGCAATACTAATCATTGAGGTATCTACGTCCTTTAAGCCTGTTTCAATTTGTGATTTTAACACGTTTTCTTTGTTATCCATTTGGTCGATATCTTCACCAACGCAATAAAGAACGTTAAGATTAGCATTAAGAGCACATTTAATTTCCTCATTTAATATTCTATCTATCGCATTAAAATCACTTCCTCCACCCATTTCAATGATTTGCTTTAGATTTCGCCTCTCTTCACAGTGCCCAATCAATACGCTGTTTGCGCCCATAGCTTTAACAGACTTAGCTGTGTTGAATGTAGTAAAAGCGCCAAAGTTACCGCCAGACTCAACATCACCTCGGTACACTCCTTGTGCTCCAATATTTATTTTAGAGTCAACACTACATGCATCTAGTAAATGACCACAAGGCATAAATACGGTAAAATCAATGAATTCAAATTCATCAATCCTGCTTGCTAATCCATTCATTATGGTACTGGCCCATTCTTTGGCTGGTGCAATATTATTTACACCACCTTCATCTTTGAGAATGTCAAATCTTTTCAAATTTAGATATATTTTTTTCATAATAAACCTCCTACAAAATAATTCTACTAGTCAATATATCCTCTACGATTTTTTTTCAAGTATTCGATACATACTTTTTTTATACGCTTCTACTCCAGGCTGGTCTAAAGGTTCAGCACCAATTAATGAAGAAGATATGTATGAAGAAATCATAAATGTATACATTAGCTCTCCAAAAACTTCTTCGTTATATTCATCATGAGAAAATGAAAGTATTGGAATACCAGCATTATTGTGAGCTTCCTTACTTCCTTGCAAAACGGCCTCATTCAATAAATCAAACTGTTTATTATTCAAATAATCAAACCCATCTTTTATACCGTCTGAAGTAATAAGAAGGTTTTGCGTATTTCTTATTTCTAAAAAAGTCTCAAAAATATTTTTCTTTGCATCTTGAATATATTGTCCTATAGCATGCAGGTCTTCACTAAAACTTGTGGTAATAGGCAAAATTGCATTATCATTTTTTCCTTCACTTTCAGCGTGTAATTGCAATGCCCACTTTGAAAAAAAATCCATTGAAGGTTCAAATGAAACAAGGTTTTCGACAATAAACCCTTTAAGAAATAATAAATGTCGAGCAACAGCATACCGTACTGCATTATTATCAATCAAATCATTGTTCTTAGCCATTTTTTCGGCTAATAATCCACCGTTGATAAATCGTTCAATATCAATCCCAGCAACTAACATTGGTAAAAAACTTACTGAAGTAAATGCACTAAACCTTCCACCAACTTCTTTCGGGAATTCTAAAAACCTAAACCCTTCAGCTTTTGCTAATTCATAAAGCTGCCCACTACCATAACTTCCTGTTAATATAACCCTTTTTTTGTAAGCATCCCCATATAAGTCATGCATAAACTTTCTTAGAACCCTAAACGTTATTCCTGGCTCTAATGTATTAAAATCCTTTGCCACGACATTAATATAAACGCTTTTATTCTGTAGCTTTTCTAACAGTGATAGAATATAAGCACTCGATACATTATTGCCACCATAAAGAATCTCAACACCACGATTCATATTTGGAAAACCTTCTATCAAAGATTGACTAGCTCTATTTGACCCACCAACTCCAACTAAAACAAATACATCTGCTTCTTTTTGTATTTCCTTAGCAATTTCTTTATTGGCATTTAGAATTTCTTCACTTGTATTCCTTACAATTTCAAACCACCCGAGAAAATTTTGAAGTCCAATTTTTCCATTTAAACATTGTTTTATTTTATCTTGATTCGCATTAATAAACTCATCAATCTCATTTTTTGAAATAACAGTATAAGAATATTCTTCATTAAATCGTAAACTCAAAATTATACCTCATCATATTCATTCCTCTTATATTTTATTTCCCCTTTACATACTGTATAACAAACATCATAATGCTCATCTAAACACACTAAGTCAGCAAAATATCCTTTTTCAATATAACCTACCTTATCAAGCTTAAGCATTTTAGCTTGATTGACACTTGTCATTTTCACAATATCTGTTAAAGGACAATCAGTAAATTCTATCATGTTTTTTACGGCTTTATCATATGTTAATACGGAACCAGCCAACAAGCCTTCTTCTGTTTTTACACTATCCCCAGTTTTTACAACTGCAAGCCCGCCTAAGTCGTAGTCTCCATCTGGCATTCCCTTTGCTTCCATAGAATCGGTAATGAGCGTTATTCTATCTGACCCTTTAACTTTATAAATTAAATCAATCACATCCCTATGAATATGAATTCCATCTACAATTATTTCTACATTAATATCAAGTAAAAATCCGGCTGTAATAACTCCTGGAACAAACTGATCGTGCGCGGACATTGCATTATGAAAGTGGGTAACACTATTTAAACCATTATCAAAATGCTCTCTCACTGTTTCAAGCCTTGCATCACTATGTCCGATAGACGCAACACAATTTTTATTTCGTATATGCTTCGTAAACTCCACACTGGCAAGTTCGGGAGCATACGTTAGTAGCTTAATGAAATTGGGTGCAACTTCACAGAATGTATCAAAGGCTTCTGTAGAAGCAGTTGTTATAAATTCTGGATTTTGCGCCCCTTTATATTTATGGTTAATAAAGGGACCTTCAAGATGGATACCTACTAAACTGGCGCCAATTTTTGAATTTCTTAGCTCATAACAAATCTTACAAACATTTAACAATACATCAAAGTCTTGCGTTAATGTTGTAGCAACAAAACTGGTAACTCCTTCTTTTACAATATTTTTTAATATTGTATTTACATCGTTCTCTGTATTATTCATTACATCACATGAATATCCTCCATGTGAATGTATGTCAATAAAGCCTGGTAGCAAATATTTCCCCTTTAGATCAATATCCGCATTGCCTACATAGTTTATTCCCACATCAACAATGTTTTCACCATTAATTTCAAGGTAAGAGTTATTTACAATTTCATTTTCAGTTACTAACTTAAAATTTTTTATAATCACAATTGAGCTCGTTACTTATTTACAGCTTCCATAATTCTCATAAATGCTCTTGGTGCATGAAATGCGCTTTTTATCGTTGAACCCTTGAAATCATACTTGGGAATATTATTTTCATCTAAACAGTGAAACCAATCTCCATATTCTTTATCTTCAAAGTTATTCTTGCAAAAATCAAATAATTTTTCAGCCCTTGTTTTATACTTTTTGTCTTTTGTTACTGTATATAACAAGCACCACAAATACAGCTCTTCACAATAACACCAAAACACCTTATCAGTTGGTTCAAAAACTATCTCGTATTTCCATGTATCGAAATTCTGTTCTTCTTCAAGAATAGTAAAAGAGAACAATCTGTTTTTATTTTCATCCATCCCTTTTTCGTGAACAGCTTCACATATTTCAATAATTTTATTGAGAGTGACATTATCATTTTTTAATATACAAGCTTCAATACAAAACCACATTGATTCAAATGCGTGTCCAACATTCACAAAACCAGCGTTATTACCACTATAGAAAGTTCCATCAGTCATTTTTTTTTCTAAAATACACTTGCTTTTATCATCACACAGTATGTTTATTATTTTGTTCATTGAAAAGTCCATTAGTTTATGAGACCTATTGCCAATCAGAATATTCGCTTCTGTTGCAACATTAACTGCAATCATATAAACAGCATGATGTGAAACATTTTTTTCGTACAAATAAGGATTTATATCTTTAAATGATTCATTCAAAACATTTTTTTCAAATTCATCATATACTTTATTAAAAATTTCAGTATAATCAAAACTGCCGAAAACAGACATATATTTAGACATTCCAAGCAATGCAAATGCATCTGAAAAAATTGAACTTGTTCCTTCAATAATTTCATTCCCGTCTTGAGTAACTAAATTATAAAACCGTCCATTGCCGTCATACATTTTTTCTAGCATAAAATCCAGACCATTTTTAGCTAGTTTTCTATACTTTTCATCCATTCCCAATAGCTGATAAGCATATGAAAAGGTGTAAACATGCCTTCCATGACTCCATGCACCTTTAATAGTATCAGTAACATTCCACTTTCTATCAAAGGATGTCAAATAACCACCATACATTTCATCCAAAGTCTCATCTGCCCAGTGCTTTAACATGTCACGCTTCATATAGTTTTCTAAATAATTTGATATTTTTTTCATTGCCTACCATCAGATAATAGCTCATTAATATTAGCTTGCCATAAGGCAAGCTAATATTTAATAGCTATTTAATATTTTTGATTGCCTCAAGCATAAATGACATTTCAAGCGTATCTTCAAATGATTTTGGATTCCCTGACGGAACATTTCCTTTGTTATCATCGTAAAGTCGTCTAAAATCATTATAACCTCTTGAAGTTGTGTTTTCAAACCATTCTTGATACATTTCAGCATCTGGCCAAATAGCAACATTGGGGTTAAATGTCCCTTCAGGAACTTGGCAAATGATCTCACCTTGTCTACATGCCTCAACTGGGTCTTCTGCACGTTTTAACGCACCTTTGTAAAGTGCATTCACAACTTTTTGTACCGTTTCTGGTTCTTCCTCTAGCCACTTATCAGATGCAACCCAACTTCCTACAGCTAAACTGTCTGGTAAGTGCGTAGCTGTGCTTGCAATTTTTTCTACATCATCTAAACTGGCTAAGATAGTGCTTGAAATTGGTTCATAATTTACTGAAATATCAATTCTAGAATCACTCACAGTACTCATTGCAGCAGGTATTTTGTCATTTTCAATATCAATAACTTCAATTCTTAACGCTGGATCATTATTAGGCGCAGTGTAACTCGTCAAATAGTTTGCCGTTTCAGAATGTATCCATAATTGTTCATCAGCCGGTTTGCCTTCATTTAGCTTTAACAGCAAATTCTTAAACCAAATACCTGGCGTTGTAGATGTCTGCATATACACTTGTTCACCTTTCAGTCCTTCGTATATTTCTGCATAATCATATGATCCATTACCATTTGTGTCCTCAAATTTACCAGTTCTACTAACTAAATTTTCAGCAGCGCCTAAAAAGTCAAAGAAAACGAAATGCAATCCATTCCCTTGTGGATCCATTGCATTCCAAGAAACGCCAGCGCCAATATAACCGATATCCAACGTTCTTTCAGACTGTCTCATAGACGCCATTTCAGCAACACCATTTTCTACAATGATATAATCTATATCAATGCCCTCTTCTTCAAAGTAACCTTCTTTAATAGCAACACCAAGTAGATTTGCACCACCTGCGTTCCTGTGAATTGCAAGCCTTACTTTTGCTAACTCACTTTCTGTTTTACTACATCCAACCAAAGTTAGCGCTATAGCTAACACCATAACAAACAACATCAACTTTTTCATTTAATTTACTCCTTTGTTGAATTATTTTCTTACTTCAAGATACATTTTATATACTGTATCCCAAATGTAATTTCTTAGTTTAATAAACTCTGCATCAAGTTTTGTCGCTTGATTTCTAGGGTGTGGTAAATCAATATTAACAATCTCGTGAATTTCTCCTGGCCGTGCAGACATAATAATAACTCGCGTAGCAAGCAATACAGCTTCTTCAACATCATGAGTTATAAAAAAGCATGTTTTTCGTTCCTTTTCCCATGTTTTCAATAAGTCTTCTTGTAACTGAGCACGAGTTTGCGCATCTAAAGCACCAAATGGTTCATCAAGCAAAAGTATTTCTGAATTTAAAGCATATCCCCTTGCAATTGCAACTCGCTGCTTCATTCCGCCAGAAAGTGCTTTCGGATATGAATCTTCAAAACCTACTAAATTGACCATCTCAATATATTTGTTAACAAGAACATTTTTTTCACTCTTTGTATACCTTTCCCCATTTTCCTTTTTTATAAATTTCATTCCATATTCAATATTTTTTCTGACAGTCATCCAAGGAAACAATGCGTACTGTTGAAATATAACCCCTCTTTCAGGTGCTGGTCCAACAATATTTTCACCTTTCATTTTTACTGTTCCAGAAGTTTTATGTTCAAGACCAGCAATAATATTCATTAAGGTTGTCTTTCCACAACCACTTGGACCAACAACACAAATAAATTCATTCTTTTCAATATCAAGAGAGACATCTTTTAAGGCCTCTACACAAGGGTCTTTATATATCTTATTAATATTTTTGATTTCAATTATTTTTTCACTCACCTATTTCCACCTTGTTAATCTTTTTTCTACCAGTAAAAGTATTGTATCTAACAAATATCCAATTATTCCAATGGTAATTATTCCCATAAGAACAATAGATGTATTCATATACTGCTGAGCTGCTTGAATCCTTGCTCCAATACCAAATATTGTTCCTGTAAGTTCTGCTGCAATTAGCGTTGTAAGTCCCGTAGAAAGCCCAAGTCGTGAAGCTACTAAAATAAATGGAAATGATGCAGGTATAATAATATCGCTAAATAAGTCAAAATCAGAAGCTCCAAACGTATATGCAGCTTTAATTAGTGTTCGGTCAACTTCCTTAACTCCTTGATATATCGTCACAACCATAACCAAAAAAGAAGTAATAAATATAATTACATACTTAGAAGTTTCTGTTAATCCCAGTGCTAAAATCACAAGGGGAACAAGTGCGATAGGGGGTATTGTTTTAAAAAACTTAATCCAAGGTTCTAGTAAATTTCGAAACAACGGATACCACCCCATCAAAAATGCAACAGGTATAGCTACTACAAAGGCTGATCCATAACCTACCAAAACACGCTGCATAGAAATACCAATATCCTTAAAATATCTTCCATTCGCACTAGACTCAGAAATTATAGCAAGAATGACTTGCTGTGGGCTAGCCAAAAAAATATTAATATTTTCTATTTTTGTTAGAAGAAACCACACTAACAAACCTAAAAATATTGAAATGATATTCAATTTTCTTTTATCAACGAGATTTCCATCTGAAAAATCTTTTAACTTCCTTACTTTATTTTTTTTTAGCAATTCAGCACTCCTAATAATTTTATAAGCCTCTGCCCATTTACTGCAAATGTTATCTTAAACTATCGCATTACTTTACCCTGCAATATAACAGCCATTATTTTATGCCATGTATAAGCATATCTAATATGGTATACACAATCACTCAGTAACCGTGTTATCCCATGATTCTCTAAACAAACCTAAGCCTTGATTAGTAAACGCATGTTTAATAGAATCTTTAAACACATCCATACCCACAGTCACAATGTCAGCACCTGCAACAGCACAATCGACAACTTGCTTAGGCGTCCTAACAGCGGCACAAATAATTTGAGTTTTACCGTAGTACCCATAGTTTTTATAAATATCTACAATATCTTTAATATACTTACGACAATCCTCTCCATTTAACTCCTTCCATGCAATAAAAGGAGATACAAACAATGAACCATTCTTAGCAGGAAACATAGCCTGTGCTGGAGAAAAAACTAACGTTAAATTGGTTCTAATACCCGCCTTTTCTAATCTTCTCGCTGCAGTAATACCTGCTTCAGTTGAAGGAATTTTTATTACAAAATTTGGGGACATTGCAGCAATTTTTTTCCCTTCAGCTACCATTTCATCTGCATCATCTAAGTGAGGGTTGATTTCCACTGAAATAGGGAACTTATCAACACCAACAACACCTTTTTCTACTGCAAAATCTGCTAATTCCTTAATTACCGACAAAAATGGTTTACCACTCACCATAATGTGTCTTGGGTTAGTGGTAACTCCATCAATTCCAAATGTGTCATATGCATACCTTACTTCTTCAAGTATTGCACTGTCTAAAAAATATTTCATTTGTTTTCCTCCATATTAATTTTCTATTAAAACGGTCTTTTAGCCGCTATATCATTTACAAAAATAACTGTATCAGGATGATTTTGGCACAGTGTAACTGGAAAACCACTAGTTACAGCTCCGTAAGCAGCTCTTCTAACAACAGCTTGATGCCAAGGTCTAAATACAGAAAGAATTATCCTCTTTGCAGATAAAATTTCTTTTATGCCTACTGTTATACATCTTCTTGGCATTGCTTCCAAAGCACCATTTAAGTCCCCTATACAATTAGCTGTAATAGTTTCCTTTGCAATACTTAGTACTCTTGTAGGCAAGTTAGAGAATTCTGCTATACTTAATTCTTCTTGCGGTTCATTAAAAGCCAAGTGTCCATTGATTCCGATACCACCAAAAGCAATGTCAACTCCACCAAGCTCATGTATTTTGTCTAATATAAAACTCGGATTAGTTGGACTTGGAAAGATTCTTTGATCCTCGCTCATCAGAAGCTCTTTATGTATTTTTCCATACACATTTTTTGCCATAAATCCTCTAAACGACAGTTTAGATTCAATGTCAATATATGTATCATCATCGTTTAGATACTCATCCATGTTGATAAACCAACAATTCTCTAACGAAATACTTTCATCATTTACCATTTTTACAAAAAAATCATATTGTCCTACAGGTCCTACAGGACAAATAAACACAGTTTTTTCGTTTTTGTCATTATTTTTTTTAATTTCATCTACCATCTGACAAGCGATTTGATTAAACACTTCATCACTACTTGCAAATTTTCTTATAGGTATATTTGCGTTGATGCCTAAATCTCTTTCTTCAATATGATAATATTCCATATTTCACCTTTTACGTTATCCAACGTCAAAAAATAGTAAATTGCATTTTTGCGATAACGTTATCGCAACTATAAATAGTGTACCACGCTATTTTTCATTTGTCAAGAAAAAAAACACAATATTTTTAAGAATTTTGGCAAAAACCATTTTAAGTTTCAAAATAGCAATAAATTTTCTATAATTGAGCCATATTTTCTCGAAAATTTAAAAAACAAAGAAAACTTTTCTTGACAAAATAATTACTTTCAAACATACTATATGTAAGCGTTAACGCAAAAAAGAAGGAAAAAATGGCTGTAACACTTAAAACAATAGCACACATAACAGGAGTATCGATAGGAACGGTAGCACGTGCATTACACAAAAAAGGTCGCATAAATCCAGAGGTAGCAGAAAGAATAAGAGCAGTTGCTGAAAGTTTGGACTATAAAACAAACACCGTCGCAAAATCCTTAGCATTGAGAAACAAAAAACAAAAGATAGGGGTTATTGTACGTAAGAATTCCTACTTTGATACAATTCTCAATGGTATAGAAAAAGCGAGAAATGAAATCAAAGACTTTGGAATAACGCTATCAATAAAATGCACTGAGACTTTTGATTATAAAGAACAACTAACAGCTATCGACGCAATGATAGAAAAAAATGTTACCGCATTAGTAATTGCCCCAGTAACCCATCCTGAAATATCAAAAAAAATAAATGGTTTATTTAACAAAGGTATTCATATAATCTTTTTAACCCGTACTTGTGAAAATGCCTCTTTTACATCCTTTGTTGGTTGCAATTATAAACGAATGGGAGAACTTTCTGCAGGACTTATTAATTTATTGCATCCAAATAAAGGAAACGTATGCCTTTTTGCTCCAAACCTCGCTGTCAAAGAACACAGAGATAGAGTACAAAGTTTTCAAGATACTGTTGAACAGCGTTACCCGCAACTAACTATAAACGCCATTTGTGAACTATCCAATAACGAAATTGATAACTACAAAGCAACCTTAGCAACACTTGAGTGCCACCCTGATACCGATATTGTTCTTTACACAAATGGTATTGTAAAAGGTGGCTATCAAGCATTAAAAGAGTATACTCAAAAAAAGCCATTAAAAATTGTTGGATATGATTTATTTGAAACCGTAAAAGAAGGACTACTTGATAATAGTATTTTGGCCACCATTACGCAGTTACCCGAAGAACAAGGGTATAAAGCCATTATGCTTTTGTTTAATTTTTTAGCAAAAGATGAAGAAATTAAGCATACATATTACATTGAGCCTCAAATTGTTATAAAAGAAAACCTACTAGATATATCGCATGGTAATAATCCCTAAAATAAGAATATACAAATTTTTAGTACAAATCAATCGCAGCATTACCCACCATAAAACAAAAACTATAATATAACATACTCTGTTTTTTTACGAACTTTTTTCCCACAGGAACAAAAATCTATGATACAATGAATGATGTAATTTTGTGTATACTTACAACATATGAGGAGAAAACCTATGGACAAAAAGCTAAATGAAAAAATTAATAACTATTGCGATATTTCTGCACAACACAACATAATTGACACAGACTTATATTCAAAATATGAAGTAAAACGTGGCTTAAGAGACATAAGCGGAAAAGGTGTGCTCGCAGGACTCACAAAAATATCTGAAATTATTGCCTACATCATGCAAGAAGGAGATTTAATTCCGTGTGAAGGGCGATTGTTTTACCGAGGCATAAACGTCGAAGACTTGGTAAAAGGATTTATTGACGAAAAGCGATTTGGATTTGAAGAAACAACATACCTACTCATGTTTGGTGAGCTTCCCACAATGGAGCAACTTAAAGTGTTTAAAGAGCTTCTTGCAGAGTGCATGACACTTCCTGACAACTTTGTTCGAAATACCATTATGGGAACCCCTGGAAAAGACATGATGAATATGATTTCTCGTGGAATTTTGACTCTGTACACATATGATGAAGAGGCAGATAATACAAGCCTCGACAACGTAATGCTACAATGCTTACGACTTATTGCACAGTTTCCATCTTTGGTTGTTTATTCATACCAAGCCTATTCATTTCATTACAAAAATGAAAGCTTAGTTATTCATCCCCCACTACCAGAACTTTCAATGGCAGAAAATATTTTGCACATGCTTAGAAGTGACAGCAAATACACAGAGCTTGAAGCACAAATTTTGGATTTATGCCTTGTATTACATGCCGAACACGGTGGAGGTAACAACTCAACATTTACCAATCACGTTGTAACATCTTCGGGAACAGACACCTATTCTTCAATGGTTGCCTCACTCGCATCCTTAAAAGGACCAAAACATGGTGGTGCAAACGTAAAAGTTATGGCAATGTTTGATAACATAAAAGAAAATATTAAAGACTGGACAAATGAAGCGGAAGTTGAAAAGTATATAGAAAAATTAGTGGATAAAGAAGCCTATGATAAATCAGGTCTTGTATATGGTATAGGACACGCGGTTTATTCACTATCAGACCCAAGAGCTACTACCTTAAAAGGATGGGTAGAAAAACTCGCAAAACAAAAGGGCTATGACAAAGAATTTGCGCTTTATTCTGCAGTGGAAAGGCTTGCTCCAAAAGTGATTGGCGAAAAACGAAAAATGTACAAAGGGGTAAGTGCAAATGTAGACTTTTACTCAGGACTTATTTACAGCATGCTCGATTTACCACCTGAAACATATACACCTCTTTTTGCGGCAGCACGCATTGCAGGATGGTCAGCACACCGCTTAGAAGAACTAGTAAACGGCGGAAAAATTATTCGTCCAGCATACAAATCTGTTATGGCACATAGAGACTATGTTGCAATGGACAAGAGATAGCCTGTCATTCTGACTTTGCTTTCTGCTAGTCTAAAGGAAGAATCTCCGTCGTGGCGTAGTAAATCTTTTAGACTACCACCTAAATTGGTCATGGTTTATCCACAGATAACACAGATTTTTATTTTTGAATGTTGAATCTTTATTCCGAGCACCACAAAAAAAGTAAAAACTTAGCCAGTCATTCTGACTTTGCTTTCTGCTGGACTACAGGAAGAATCTCCGTCGTGGCAGGTACCAGTTTTTTATATTTTTTTAAAAGTTCCTGTAGCACATCCAATAGAAATCCTATAAATCTGTGTAATCTGTGGTTCCCTTAAGAATTGGTTTTCGAGCCGCTGCTACTACATCTACACGCTTTACCGCCTTTGTATGAGGTGCGTGTAAAACAAGATCTGGATTTTCTTTGGCCTCTTGTTTAATGGCAATGAGGGCATTTGCAAAGGCTTCAAGGGTTTCACGAGATTCTGTTTCGGTCGGCTCAATCATCATTGCCCTTTCTACTATGAGTGGGAAAAATACCGTAGGGGCGTGAAATCCATAGTCTAAAAGGCGCTTTGTGATGTGATCAGTTGTTATACCCTTGTCTGTATTAGGAAAGTCTTTATCGTTAATAATAAACTCATGCATACAACGCCTTTTTAGCGGTACATTGTATTCATCTTTTAGAAGAGCTAATAAATAGTTTGCATTAAGCACTGCTGTTTCACCAACATCCTTTAAGCCTTGTGCACCTAAAAGGCGAATATATACCCAAGCACGAAGATATACCAAAAAGTTTCCATAAAAGCCATGAATGCGGCCTATTGAATCGGGCTTTTCTTCTATGAGCGTATACGTACCATTTATTTTTTCAACTCTTGGAGTAGGCAAAAATGGAGTAAGTTTTTCTACCACTGAAATTGGACCAGAGCCTGGACCTCCTCCACCGTGTGGAGTTGAAAATGTTTTATGAACATTTATATGCATGAGATCGAATCCCATATCAGAAAAACGCGCTTTTCCAAGAGTTGCATTTAAGTTCGCGCCATCACCGTAAAAAAGTGAGCCGTTTTCATGCACCATATCAGCAATTTTGTGGATATTTCTGTCAAAGAGCCCTGTTGTTGCAGGGCTTGTAAGCATCATACACGCAACATTTTCATCTAATGATTCTCTTAAATAATCAAGGTCAACATCACCATCTGCAGTGGATTTTAATTCTCGCACTTCAAAGCCACACATGGTAACCGATGCAGGGTTTGTTCCATGAGCCGAATCGGGGATAAGTACAATGTTTCTATGCTCGCCTTTTTTCTCAAAGTATTTTTTTACTACCATGAGTGCGGTTAGTTCTCCATGAGAGCCCGCTGCTGGATTAAATGTTACCCCATGCATTCCTGTAATCACTTTAAAATATTCTTCCATGTCATGCATAATTTCTAAAGCACCTTGACTTACTTCTTCGTTTGCAAGGGGATGCAAGAGTGTAAAAGACGGATGTTTCCCTAATTTCTCATTAATTTTGGGGTTATGTTTCATAGTACAACTTCCCAAAGGATACATATTTTCATCAACACAAAAGTTCGTTTTTGAAAGATTAAAATAATGGCGAACAACTTCTGCTTCGCTCACATCTGCTAAAGGCACGCTTTTTCTAAGAAGGTTCTCGCTTAAGGTAAATGTAGCATCACTTTTTGGAACTTCATAGGTATTTGTACCATTTTTGCTTTTTTCAAATATGGTTTTCATTTTGTGCCTCCATTTTTGATGGCTTCAATAAACTGGTCAATTGATTCTTTTGTGTTTTTTTCCGTAGCACAACATAAAATGCAATCGTCAAGTTCAGGATACCATTTGCCTATATCAATGCCAAAGTTAAAAGCCGTATCAAAGTTGCTTGGCTTCTTGAGAACAAATTCATTAAAACACGAAGCGTCACTGTTAAAAACGTGCGTAAACCCAACTTCTAGTAAACGCTCTTGCAAATAGCATGCATTACTATGATTTAATCGCGCTACATCGATAAGTTTTGGGCCAACTAAACTCAAGTATATTGCAGCCCGTAAGGCCACTAAGCCTTGGTTAGAGCAAATGTTCGAAGTTGCTTTATCACGTCTGATATGCTGTTCTCTTGCCTGCAATGTAAGTGCAAAACAAGGCTCTCCATTTTCATCTTGGGTTAAACCAACAAGACGGCCTGGAACCTTTCTCATATAGCTTTCTTTTGCGCACATAAAGCCTAAAAGAGGCCCGCCAAAAGAAGGATAATTTCCAAAGCTCATCGCTTCACCGCAGACAATATCGGCACCTTGTTCTTTTGGTGTTTTTAATAGGGCTAAACTCATCGCTTCAGATACAGTAAAAATGAGGTCTGCTTTTTTTTCATCTTTAACCTTTGCTATTTCTTCCACATCTTCAATAAGACCAAAAAAATTAGGGGATTGAATAACAACATTTGCAATACTATCATCTATGAGTGCTGTTATTTTTTCAACATCACTTAGTAAACCTTTACAGGGAACTTCTACTATTTCTATTCCAACTGCCCAACAATATGTTTGCAAAGTTTTTCTATACAAAGGATTTACTGCTTTACTCACAAGTATTTTTTGACGACGTTTTTCTTTGCAAGACATCATAACAGATTCTGCCAATGCCGTTGAGCCATCGTAGAGGCTCGCATTTGAAACATCCATACCGGTGAGAATACACATACTTGTTTGATATTCAAAAATTGCAGCCAGCGTTCCCTGGCTTACTTCAGGCTGATATGGTGTATATGCAGTATAAAACTCACTCCTACTTGCAAGCTCATCAACACTTGCAGGCACATAGTGGTCATACACACCACCACCACAATAGGGTGTTGCCTCAACATTGTTTTTCTTTGAAATGCTTTCAAAAAGACTTGCAACCTCCATTTCGGTTAGCGGCTCTGGGAGGCCTTTTAAAGTATCGATAAGAATATCTGAGGGTAAATCTGAAAACAAGTCATCAATAGTTTGCACGCCTATTTTTTCAAGCATGATTTTTTTATCATCATCACTTAGCATTGTGTATTGCATAATAATCCTTTTTGAAATTCTAAATTAACTTTCAATAAATTTTGAATACTCTTCTGCATTCATAAGATTTGATAATTCGCCGTCGTCTGCCATTTTAATAGTAAAGAGCCATGCTTTTTCGTACGGACTTTCGTTGAGAATTTCAGGAGTAGATTCTACCTCTTTGTTTACATCGGTTATTTCCCCAGACAATGGTGTGTACACATCAGAAGCAGCTTTTGCTGATTCAACCACAACAACAGCATCACCTTTTTTCACAGGACCGTCTGTTACCGATAACTCAACAAAAACAATGTCTCCCAAGTTATTTTGTGCATAATCGGTTAAACCACATGTGGCCGTTCCATCTCCATTATTTTTTACCCATTCATGCTCATCTGAATACAATAAATCTTGTAATACTTCTTTTCCGTTTGCCATATCATTTCTCCTTTTCACGGCTTGCAGCCGTGTCTTGCTTTATATATGTTTTTTACGGCTAAGCGCCGTAGACTTTCTTAAATCTATTTTTATGGGAGAGTGGAAACCAGCTATTGCGGCGCGCAGTTTTCCCCTCTCCCAAACCCTCTCCCCTTCCTTGCAACGCTTTTTACTATCTGCTTATGGTGAAACTCTTCACATGTACCACCTACATTTTCTTAACTGCCTTTTACACTTTATCCAAAATAAATATTTGATTACATTAAGAAAACCATCAATACTAATGTCTCCTATAAAAAGTTACTTTTCACGGCTTGCAGCCGTGTTTTGCTTTATATATGTTTTTTACGGCTAAGCGCCGTAGACTTTTATCATCCTTGATTATACATATAAAAAGGTCTTTTTACAATACAAGCCTTTACTGCTTTTTCACGAATAATCACATCAATTTCTGTCCCTATTGCCAAGTCAATACCCAGTTCTTGTCTTGCTTTACTCATTTCTAAAAGCGCAAAGGCAATCCCTTCTTTGTATAGTGGAGAATGGCATCCGCTTGTTATATAACCTATATCAATGCCCTTGCATTCAATGCGATACCCTTCTCTTGGAATTCCCCTATCGATAAGTTTTATACAAACGATTTTTCGCCCCGCACCGTTTGTTTTTAAATCCCTCAGCACTGAGCTACCAATGTATCCTTTATCAGAATTTACAAGCCAGCCGAGGCTCGCTTCAATTGGATTAATAGTTTCTGAAAGTTCATGCCCATACAAAGAATAAGACGCTTCAAGCCTAAGGGAATCTCTGCTTGCAAGACCGCAGGGCAAAAGCCCATGATCTTTACCATGTTCAAATAAAGCGTCCCATAATTTTTTTGAAGCACTATTATCACAGTAGAGCTCAAATCCAATTTCTCCCGTATAGCCGGTATTTGAAATCATTACTTTTTCACCATTAAAATCAGCATAGTCAAAGTAGAATCGCTCTGGTACATTAAAAGATGGGAATAAATTCTGTAGTATCGTTTGAGAAGTTGGACCTTGTAAATCTATTTTTGTCGTTGAAGAAGATTCATCTACTAGCTCAACTTCCATACCCTTTGAGTGGGTGTTAAGCCAATTAAAATCTGTTTCTATTCTTGAAGCATTTACAACAATATAATAGTCATTTTCAGATTTTTGAAAAATAAAAAGGTCATCTATTACTCCGCCTTGTTCGTTGCAAAACATGGTATACATGCCCTTATTGTTTTCTAATTTTTCTAATGAAGTTGGAATGAGTTTTTCAAGCAAAGCCTTACTATCCTTGCCTTTTAGCGTAAACTCGCCCATGTGCGAAATGTCAAAAATTCCACAGGCGTTTCTAACTGCCATGTGTTCTTCTAAACTAGACGTGTACTGCACGGGTAAGTGCCAACCTGCAAAATCTACTAGTTTTGCATTTAGCGCAATATGCCTTTCATATAAAGGAGTTTTGAGTAGGTTTTCCATAGGTACAGTATAACACGACTTTGTATAAAAGGGGAAGCATTTTTTTACTTAACTTCTAAAATTTCTGCTTCGTAAATGGTTGGTCGTATAAACGTTGTACTACCATCTGCAAGTTCCCATGTTTCTTCTTCAAGCTTTGTTACATTGAGAACTACCGTCCTATGTTGAAGCTCTGCAAATTGCTCAAAAAGCTCATCATCAACATAGTAATCCTTACCATCTTGTGTAGAAATTACAATACTCGGAAACAGAGAGGTGCCCGTTAATCGAACTACACCTTCTATTTCCGTTCCCTGTGCAATAAATAGCGCCATAAAGATAACAATTAAAACATTTGCAAATCTATTAAAACGCCTCATTCGCTTATCGCCTTCAAGTTGTCAAAATCAAGTGGCTTTTGTTCATACGGGATAATTCGATAATCTATATCTGGCATACTTGGAGTATTTGATTGAATGCTTCTCGATACAACAGCACTCTGTTGCATGGTTACTCCAATAGCAACAGATTCTTCATAATCTCTAGGCGTATCTGCATTAAGCGTAATATGTAAGCCATCTTTGTTGATTCTTTCTAAATTCCCATTTACACCAGTTGTTGCTTTACTTGTTAATACAGCATCTCCTGGATAAAGGTTAACTCTTTTACTACTCCCAGAATACACTGTAGAGATAAGCTCTAAATCTCTCTCAACCTTCACTTCATCATCCCAGTAAGCGTATATTCCATTAGGATACCCTGTGCTTACATTTTGATTAGCTGTGAGCCAATCAGTCATTACTCTTTCCCATGACCAATTATCATTTAGAGCATCAAGAACTGCTTGATAACTACCACGGTTACCTCCGGTAGCAATTCTTTTATATAGTTCACTTCCTCCATGATTTAAATACAACCAGTACATAAATAGCGACGCAGTAGAATAATCTGCTAAAACAAATTCATCAGTATTCCATGTGTAAAAATAGTTGCCATTTACAATTGAGTTATGGTAGGGGTGTTGCGTGTCATTGTATCCTGCAAGCCTACTTCTTGACATTGCATCTAACATAAAAATTTCTGTTGACTCTGACAATGCTTCATTTATCCATAAATCACTTCCAACCCATCTATCATAGTTTGAAATATTATAAATAAGATTTGTATTGGCATTAATCAAATGTTGAAACTCATGTATAACCGTCGAAAAAACACTTTCAATTTCGTCAGAAGCGCGACTCTCCACATAAAGAATTTCTCCAACATTACTAAATGGATTTAGAGTGGCATCCAACGCAAATAAATCAAGCGGATTAAAAAAACCTGCAACATAACTCACTGAAGAACCAAAATTTTGATTAACATCGTAGAGCAAAATAACGATCTTTTTATTTTTGTCATAATCTGTGTGAGCTCCATAGGTATCTACCATTTTCTGGTACATAGTTTCAAAATTCTCTGCAATATAATTAATTTTGTCTTGAGGCATTGTTTGCCCTTCTTTTAAATATATCTCCACTGAAGCATCTTTTATAGATACATCACACTTCTTTGCGGTTACCTTAATATTCGTTTGAGTATTACTGCCAAGTTGAAGCGCATAGAAAGTGTTAAATCCAAGAGCATCACTTTTAGTATGAGAAATTCGAATAATATCGTCGTCAGTATTATATTCTGCTTCAAAATTATAGCGCACTTCATTATGTACACGGTCTAGGCCGTCAAATAAGTCCATTAACAGAGAGAACTCTTTATCTGTTAATCCGCGATAATTTGAACTAATATATATATCACCATCGGACCCAGGTCCAAACCAACCTCTTTGAGAGAAGGCAACATTCATAGCATAACTTGCATCATTGTCAACTACATCCCAAATATCGTCCCACTCATAGCCATCAATAATTTCACCCATATCATCAACAAAGAATATTTCGTTGACATCGGTATAAGTAATATCTTCAACTTCAATTGGGGGAATTGGGCATCCTGTTAAAAACAGCATACTTACCAAAACACACACTACAATTTTTTTCATATATCTATCCTATCATTCCTTTTCAATTAGTATTACTATTCACGGTATATTTATCCTATTTTATAAAAGCGATTAAGGGATGGAGGCACAAAATCGCTTGGGCGCATAGCGAGCCACCGCGATTTTGCTGACTTATCCCGTCTATTAGCTTTTATATATCTCAATTATTCCTAACCGTGAATAGTAACCAATTAGTAGTATAACTCTTTTTTCAACATATGTCCATATTTTATGATAAATTTTACAGAATAGGTGAAAAAAGCCTGCAAAAACTCCACCAAGCTTTTTGGAAAATAGGACGTTTTGTGAACCATTCAATTTCATGTTTTTCACACACTGCTTGATCGTCTAAAAATATTTTTTCGTATTTTTGTGTAAAACAATCATCATAAAAAAATATGTTTGTTTCAAAGTGTAAATCAAAGCTTCTAGAATCTATGTTACAAGAACCTATAGTAAGCACCTTTCCATCAATGACTATTACTTTAGAATGAATAAAGCCAGGATACTTGTAAAACTGAATGCCCATAGGTATCATTTCTTTCATATAATTAAAGGCGGCAGCACGTACATAAAATTTATCCCAACGCCCTGGAACCATAATGCGAACATCCACACCCGAAAGAACGGCAATCTTTAATGCCAAAAAAAATGATTCGTCTGGTGTAAAATAGGGAGTTTGAATATAGATTTTTTCTTTTGCGCTCATAATCATGCGAATCATAGCATCCCTAATTTCGGCTTGTTGACGAGAATCAGGACCAGAAGAAACTACTTGTATTGGAATATGTGTGTCTCCAGCTACATCATTCTCTAGAGCGTTAAGAATTCTTCTATTCATGGCTGCGATATCCGGAAATGGAAGTTTGTTTTTTTTAAGAAGTCGCAGCTGTGTTCTTTTTCCAGAAGAAACAGCGTACCAATCTACTAAAAATAAACTTAAAAGCTCATACACACATGAACCCGTTAACCGCACATGGGTATCACGCCACAAATAGCCTTTTTTCCCCTCGTATTCATCACCTACATTAAATCCACCAGTGTAGGCAATTCTATTGTCAATAACAACAAGCTTTCGGTGATTTCTAAAATTAATAGAAAAGAGATTCCCCCTTCTAACGGGGAAAAAAGGAAGACTCACTCCCCCAGCATTGTCTAGTGTTCTAAAAAAACGCCTCGAAGCTCTAATACAACCTAAATCATCGTACAAAAGTTTTACTTCCACCCCTTCACGCGCTTTTTTGCACAGAAGGTCCATAAAATCTTTTCCTATTTTATCATTGCGTATAATAAAGTATTGTACAAATATGTGATGTTGCGCTTTTTCAATATCTTCAAATAGCGATTTAAACTTATCCTTACCCCACAAAAAGAATTTTTCAGAGCTCGCAAAGGTTATGGGAGAATGTGCATAACGAAGATTCATGTCTATTAGTGAGGCAAATTCATTTACAACAGGGTTCGGTAGTTTTCCTGCCTTATCGTGAAAAAAATCATGCTGTTTTTTTATTATTCCAGCAATTTCTGTTACGGTATAATTTTTTGCCTCATCCATTTTCCTCGTTTTTGTAAAAAAATGTCCACTAAAAATTATGTAGAGTATGGTACTAATACCAGGCAATAAAATGAGTGTTAAAATCCATGCAAACCTACCCGCAGAACCTTTCCTCTCGAAGAAAATGATAAAAAATGCAAACAAATATCCCAGTATGCTCAAACAGATAAAAAACGGTGAAGTAAACAAAAACATACCAGAAACCTCCTTACATTTTATAAGATTAAAAAGTTTATTCCTAGCCTAAGCATAATGTTATGTGCGTAGTTGTTAGAATATATGTATGAACACCCAAGCGTTGGTATTATAGTTGTATTTGGTATAAGCACCGAAGCTTCTACACCACTTTCAAACGTTTCAAAAAATTGCATACCATTGAAAGTAAAAGGAGAGTACAAAGAAGCCCACACACTTGAAGAAAAAATACCTTTTTGAAATTGCACACCGAGAGCTGTTTTTAAGTGTCCGTCAAATTCGTTCACAAGCCCAGTAGCACTTCCAAATACTGCTTCTTCCGATAATGAAAACAATAGATTCCCTAACTCAATACCGCCTATAAAACCAAAGCCTAAACCTGGTTCAGAATACACTGATGCATACGTAGGCTCTGTTGAATATGTGTAGCGTACAATACCACCCATATACGCATTTTGAATGGGCGCTGATATCTTGAGCGCTCCTCCAAAAAATACTGGCATTGAATCACCCAATGTTGACTCAGCTTCAGCACCAATCCTTAGTGAAATCTCTGTTAAAGAAAAAGGAGTAAATGTTGCATTAAAAGAAAATGGAACCGCTTCTAATCCAGAAGATACTGAAAAATCTGTTGCAGCATTAAAAGAAATTAATGTTGTACCTGTAGGCATGAGGCGTGCATTTGCTACACCTACAGACGTTCCACTTGAACCTGACGACACAATAGGATAAAAAATTGAATTATCAATTATTGTTGATGTCATTGCAAAAACAGAATCAAGACTTTCACCAATATTGTTTATTTGAGGTATTATTTCCCAACCCTCTGCAGGAAGAGCTTCAAGCCTTGCAGTATATTCCCCTTCTGGAAGAGCTATTCCTAAAGAATTTTTTCCATTCCATGTAACTGAATGATTTGGACTGTTTAAATTGTAAAAAGTCTGGGTAAAGATTGCTAGGCCATTTTTGTCATATACTTCAAAGACCGCGCTACCTGGAGCAGACAGTGTAAAATGAAAACTCACAAGTCCTAAGTTGCCAGGAGACAAGGGATTAAACCTTGGCGCATTTGCCGAAAAAGCGTTTATAACAAAGAGAGATTTTTCCATTTCAAAATATAATTCTGAAAAGAAACGTTCAAAAATAGTAACCGTTTCAGTTTTTGTTCTATAACCAAATTTTTTAATTTCAACAATATGATTACCTTCTTGCAGCTCTATTAAGCCTGTATCGTACGAGTTCGTCGATTCAAGACGCTCGCCATCAATAGAAATTTCTGCATCTGCTAAATCAGTATATATGCGTAAAAAGCCTGTTTTAGGAATAAGTTCAAAATAAAGATTTGTTTCAGTGTGTGCTTGAAGTTGCACAAAAACAGATTTAGGCTCCCACCCATCTTTTTCTAGATGAATACTGTACATGCCTGGAACCATATTCTCTATTGTTAAGGGTGCGACGCCTTTATAAACAGCATTAACATACACTTCTACACCACTCACATTTGTGCGTATGTTCATAGTTGCAACAGCTGTTTCTACATTCTCACGCACAATTGTCTCAACAGTATCTTGTGCAGATAAAGGGATACATAAAAAAAGAACTACAAAAAATAAACTAGCAAAGCGAGTATAATTATTCATATGCATAATTATAACACATACATTACAAAAAAACTAGTGAATTTTCTGCAAAACTAAAATAGTCATTTGAACATAGTACTATGTGATCTAAAAGATGTATACCTAAAATTTTTGATACTTCAAGTAATTGTTGTGTAATTTCTATGTCGTTTTCAGATGGATTAGTATTCCCTGATGGATGATTGTGAGCTAGAATGATCGCCGCGGCTCTTTCTTTTAATGCTTCTGCATACACTTCTCGCGGATGTATTATGCACCTATTAAGCGTTCCAACAGATATTGTGCGGATACTCAAAACTTCGTGAGCGCCATTAAGCGAAATGCACAAAAAATGTTCTTGCTTTTCTAGCGTAACATGCTTAATAAATGGTACAACATCAAGAGCGCTATAGATTTTTGAACCTGGACCAGAGTTTAAACGGCGCCCTAGTTCTAGAGATGCGCATATTAAACATGCTTTTCCAGGTCCAATGCCATCAATAGATAAGAGATGTTGTAACACCGTTTCACTGGAGCACGTTTTTAATACGTCTAAAACTTTGCCCGCTAATTTTCGAACAGGCAGTTTTTCTGTCCCTGTTCCTAGGAGCACCATCATGAGCTCTTGATTGCTGAGTGTTGCACTTCCCATTTTCAAGAGCTTTTCTCGAGCATCAGGCTTTTCGCCATTTGAAAAGCTGAGATTCGACAATGAATAATCTGTGCTACCAAAACTTTCATGCAATATATCCATAAAAACCTCTATATAAATTTTAGTATTTTATTGCAATTTTTATTGACTTTTTAGGGTAGTTGTTGCATTTTTTTTAAAAAAAAAGTACTCTAATAGTATGAAAAACGCAAATCTCAACCAAAGTAAAAAATCAAATAGCACGTATGTATATGTTCTTGCTTTTATAAGCTTGATACTATTACCATTTTTGTTTTCTTCATGTATCACTGGAAGCGCAATTATTGAGGAAGGTCAAATATCGTATAACCCTTCTTCAACAAATATCATGGGGGAAGGTGTAAAAACTGCGCACTCATTAGTTAGCTTTTTTATGAACGAAAACCCATCAGCAAATAAAGAAAAAGTTGAGCGGCTTGCTAAACTGTACATAGAGGAATCAATGCTTGAAGGTGTAAACTCAGATGTGGCATTCGTTCAAATGTGTTTAGAAACAGGCTTTTTACGTTTTGGTGGATTAGTAACAGAGGATATGAATAATTTCTGCGGGCTTGGAGCAATTGATGAAACACAACGGGGAAATGTATTTGCAACAGAACAAGAAGGTGTAAGAGCTCATGTACAGCACTTAAAAGCGTATGGAAGCCCAGAACCATTACATATGCCCCTCATTGACCCACGGTATAAATGGGTAAACCCAAAAGGAAAATCACCAACTATTTTTGGTCTAGCAGGCACTTGGGCTTCAGACCCTCAGTATGGTGTAAAACTAGAGGGCCTATTATCAAGAATGGCTTGGTATTAACCTATAGTTGTTCCTATAAAATCTTTTTCATTTAGTATTGCTTGAATATTTTTAATATCCTTTCCGCCAGCGCAAATAACTTTTAAACCAAGGCCTTCTGCTTTTTTACTTGCAATGGGGTCAAAGGGGCAATTCTTTCCGGGCACCCATTCGTCACCAACCATTTGCCGAAAATCTCCCCATGAAATATCATCAAGAGGTTTTGCATCAGGATTTTTCTTTGGATCATCGGTGTATACTTTTTCAATATTTGAAAGATTCACTATAGTTTTTGCATCAAATCGTTCGGCTAAGTATACTGCATCGGTATCAGTAGAAAAGCCTGGCTTCCAACCTGCAGCAATTAGTATATCTCCCTTAAAATCAAATGGAGCAGTTGGATCATACACTACATCATTTGGGCATATATCTGCAAAAATTGCGCGTAATAGCTGAGCATTTAACCTTGTTGCAGTAACTCCAATCCAGTCGGCTTCATTCGAAGAAAAATCACCTGCAGTTCCTTGCGCTAAACGCACGCATTCTGTATACACTTTTTGGTACACTCGGGCAGGAGCTCCGCCTCCTACCACTAAAATAAGCCTACGACCTTTTTCTTCAGAAAGCCATGTTCTAACCATTGCAGAAAAAGCAACCAAAAATGCTGTATCAGGATTATCAGGAGCAACAATTGAGCCCCCCACTGAAAGAACTTTTACCATTATACCTCCTATAAAAAGTCATAGAAAAAACTTCCGTTTTTGAATATGACTTTTTTCATGCCGT
>CAYJPS010000023.1:0-27837 GCA_964372135.1 uncultured Treponemataceae bacterium
AAATTTTTTACTCATTTTTACCCCAAAAAGTGTCTAACTTTTTGGGTGCAGTTCAGGACGAATCGCAACGTCCCCCAGGTCTTTTGCTTCTTTTCTTCAAGAAAAGAAGATGAATAAAAGTTTGGTGGCTTTACAAAGCCATAAGTTGCGTTGTAAAAATCTTAAAAAAATTTAAAAAGTAAATTTTGAAAAAAGCCCGAAGCGCCAGCTTTAGAGCTACAGAAAATTTAAAAAAATCACATAATGCATACTGCGTAGCTTACATTTTATTGTAAATACTATTATAATAAAAACAACTACAATTGATGAGGTTGCTGTGATAAAAAAAATTTCTGCACTTTCTTTGTGTGTGTTTCTTTCCTTTTTTATAAGCCTTTTTTCTCAAGAAAAGCCCGTATACCACTTTAACTTAGAAACTAATCTTTTTTTGCAAACAGGTACCGTTGATGAACTTGTGTTTGAATACGGAGAACAGATTAGTAAACTTGTATGGCAACAATTTGTAACACCTGGTGTAAATATTACGTATAATGCTAGCTTAAATGATGCACTGTTTAAGTTTCAGTTTCAAACTGCGATACCAATGCAAAGTGGGTTAATGGAAGACTTTGATTATCTCGGTGCAGATAAAGATGTTGTTACTTTGTATTCAAGGCATAGGTTGTATGTTGAAAATAGTTATTTTTTAAAAACACATTTTGGGTATGATTTTGAAATATTACCCACCTATAAATTACAACCATTTTTAGGAATAACATTTCAACAACGAAAATTTTCAGGCGAAGATGGCTACTTGCAATATCCAATCCCTGAAGGCCCCGTGACAGAAGATACGCCGAAAAATGAACTTACGGGCCCTGCCATTTCATACGAACAGATAATCTTGTATCCCTATGTAGGTCTTGAAAATGTATTTTTATTAGAATCATGTATATTAACACTTCACGCATCGTTTTTTCCTTATGTTTACGTAGATGCAATGGACAACCACTATCTTCGAGACCCACCGATTCAATTCTATGATCAGATGAGAGGTGGGTATGGATTGCTTGTTGGTACTTCTTTTTATATGCCATTTAAACAAAGCTCAGAGTATGGTTTAAAAGTAGGATTTGATTATGAATTTTTTGAAGCCTATGGAATAACTTCGACAAATAATATAGGAAGTAAGTACAGTGATTTTGTTGTATCTCAGAATGCCTCTTCTGGAACAAGGAGTAATTTGTATCGCCTTTATATAGGATTTGTGATAAATCCAAATTTTTTAAGAAAATGATAAAAAGTACAGCTATTGTTTTGTATTTGAAAGAATAAAAAGCTCTTGCCCCCCTTTGCATTTTTTTTATTTTATGATACAATCCCTCTTGGTATGCAGTTTGAATTAAGCGAAAATGTAATAAATAACCTCATATTTGCAATGGAAAATCAAAAAGAGAACAATGTATTTGATTGTGAGCAAAAAGAGGTTGTAGAATTAGATATTGATGCAAAAAGCGATACCAACCGTTATTATAGTATTCCTGAGTGGACATCTATTGACGGCTTTAAGGTGATGGAACAATTTGTTGATTCTCTTCATTCACCGCTTGCAAAAGAATCTTTAGTTGAAGTGCTTTTTGCAGGCAAAGGGGTTTTTCGTAATTTTAAGAATACACTGAAAGATTACCCTGAAGTGGAGCAACAATGGTTTGCGTTTAAACAGAGGGTGCTCAGAGAAAAAGTTGTTCAGTGGTATAATGTTTTGCGAGATTTATGGGGTTTAGAAAGGATTGAAGGCGAGCCTGAGGAAACCGAGAATCTCATATTTGACGATTTCATATTTCGTGAATATGATGAAACATTAGATTCTGAACAAGTGTTGCAAGCCGAGAATATGGCTATGCAATCGATTGGGGATTCGTATGAAGGGGAGCTTGGTGTCGTAGTAACCACTCTGTGGGAAAAATACAAAGTTTTACTTGAAACAGAAAAAAAAATAGCGTTCGTATGCGCAAATATAGCTGGAGAGTTTTCTGGTTCTATTTCTGTTTCCCCAGTTCCCGACCCTGCAAAACATACTGTTATAGTTACATTGTTTTTTGTTCTACCAAGCTGGCGAGGCTTGGGAATAGGAAAAGAGCTTTTTATGTTTTGTTTGCAGGAGTTAAAAAAGCGTAAAATTCGATGGGTAATAATTCCAGAATTATTTGTTCCAGAAACCTTCATTAAGGTACTGCTCCGTTGTGGTTTTGAAAAAAACTCAATTGGTTTTACAGCAGACCTACATTAAAAAATTACTTTTTTGGAGGAAATGCATGTCAATGCAAAACAAAAGTTCCATTTTAGAGGAACAGTTTAAGGCTCTTTTAGAAGAAGCTGTCGAGAAAATAAGGTCAGAAGAAGATCCAATTATATTAAATGAGTACAAAAAACTGTATAAAAAGTACGTGCCATTTACTCTTCGTACTTATGTTGCCGCTTTTTTAGCAAAGGAAATGGCAACAAGTGGCTTTTCACTTTCAAAAAATTCTCGCCGTTTTTCTGGAAGAGGAAAATTTGAGCATGGATCGCGTCGAGACACAAACCAAGAGTCCTATTCAAAAAATCGTGGTGAGCGTGCATCAGGAAATCGTCCTGAAAAAGATTCTGCTCCTTTTGCAAGGATAACCATCGATGAAGATAAGGCTACAACTATTTTTATAGGTATGGGTCGAAATAGAGGTGTATATGCACGCGATATTATTGGCTTAGTTACACAGCGCGCCTCTATAGAAAGAGAAAGAATTGGAGAAATTAAAGTATTAGATAATTACTCATTTGTTCAAGTATACATTGAAGATGCAGATAAAATTATCTCTCTTATAAATGGTAGTGATTATAGAAATCGAAAACTAGCTGTAAGTTATGCGCATAAAAAAGACAAGTCTGAAGGCGTAGAAGAGTCAACAGTAGTAGATTCTGAAGTACAAGAATAAGATGGAACTTACATGCATACATACAGGAGTTCTTTCTGTAAATACCTATATTATCAATTGCTCAAGTAATACAAATGATAAAAAAAATACTGTTTTTATCGTTGATCCAGGTGGAGATGCAAAGCGAATAAACGAAACGATAAACGAGATGCAAGGAGAAGTAGTGGGCATAGTGTTAACACATGGCCATTTTGACCATGTTGGTGCACTTGCAAGCTTAAAAGATTTTTATCCGAATGCACTTATATGTATACATCAAGGTGATGAAGCTTACGTTGGTGAAAGAGGGTATGACACGCATAGAGATAGGTTTTCAAAAATTGGCTTTATGCAAGATGATTTTTTTACCCATGACAAGATGCCAGCGGCTGACTTGTTTTTAGAAGATGGTAATAGTCTACCGTTTGCTGCAGATTGGGTTGTGCTTCATACACCAGGTCATACCGAAGGCTCTGTGTGCTTGTATAATGCGTTGCAAAATCAGCTTGTTTCTGGAGATACTCTTTTTAAAATGGCGTATGGAAGAACAGATTTGCCAGGAGGGAGTTTTTTAAAAATCAAAAAAAGTTTGGAAATGCTTTTTAGATTGCCTGCAGAAACAAAAGTGTATCCAGGTCATGAAGGGTTTACTACAATTGGTGATGAAAAAAACATGCATCTATAAAAAAACGGAGCGTTAAGCTCCGTTTTTTGTTTCTATTAAACTCTAAAAAGAATTTCAGTAATTGCAAAAGCGTGGTCACCAATTCTTTCAATGAGCCTAACCATGTCGATGTATAATAACTCAGATTTAACATCAGCACCTTCTTCTAGGCGCTTTCTAGCCGTTTTCTTCAACTTACTTCTAAGCGTATCAATTCTTTCTTCAATAGCTTCGGCTTCTTGCATTTCCTCTAATGTGAGAGGGTTATTAAGATGAGCATTTATACAGTCTAGAAGTTTTTGAACTAGATCTACATAGGGTTCAATTTTATCAATATCGTCCTTTTTAAATTTCATTTTTTTGTCGATACTTTTTTTAAGTAATACAGAAAGGCTAAAACATTGGTCGGTAAGAGTTTCAAGTTCATCAATTATTTTACTTGATGTAAGTATGTTTTCTCGTTGTGCGTCTGTTGCAGGTAGATTCGTACATTTTGTAAGGTATAGAGAAAGTTCTTCTTGCATTTGATCAGCATAGTCTTCCCTGCTTTTTAAGTATTCAAAGTTTTCTATGATAAAACGCTCACTTCTATCTGCAAATCCTTTTTTTACCCTTGAAAACATTTTGTTTACTATTTCAGTCATTTTTATTATTTCAGTTTGAACTTGAACTAGGTGTAATTCTACGGAATCCTTTGAGCTAACGCTTATAAAAGGAAACGAATATTGTTCTGGAGCATCATTTTCTTGTACTTTAATAACCCTCTCTGTTAGTGCTGCAAGCTGCTTTGTGAATGGCAAGAATATTAGCGTGTTTGCTGCGTTGAATACCGTGTGAAGCATTGCGATGTGTGAAGGCAGAGAATCAATAACTTTTCCAGGAGTAATTGCATCCACAAAAATTAATAGGGGCTGGAGCAATAGTAATGCAAGCGCCGTTCCTGTAATATTAAATAATACATGAACAAGGGCTGCTCTTCTTGCATTTACCTTTGTGCCTATTGAAGCTAAGACAGCATCGATTGTTGTTCCGATATTACTACCTAAAATCATTGTAGCAGAAAACTCCCATTCTAAGAGCCCTCCTGCTGCCATGGTTAATATTACTGCAGTTGATGCACTTGAAGAATGAAGAAGAACTGTTATTACTACCCCAGATACCACTCCAATCAACATGCTCAGACCACCACTGTTTTGTAGGTCAGATAAAAATGCAACACTTTCTGCTCCAAAAGTTGGTATAGCACTGGAAAGTAAATCTAAACCTAAAAAAAGTAGCCCAAAACCCATCAGTGTTTCACCTACGTTTTCTTTTCTAATTTTTTTCACATGTGCTATTACGTAGCCAGCACCAAAAATAGGGATAGCAAAAAGCGAAATTTTAAATTTAAAACCTACAAGTGCGACAATCCAAGCTGTTACGGTTGTGCCTATGTTTGCACCAAAAATAACGCCAATAGATTGTGCTAATGTCATAATACCAGCATTTACAAATGAAACAACCATTACCGTAGTCGCACTTGATGACTGCACAATCATTGTAATAAATAATCCCGTAAAAACTGAAATAAATCTATTACTAGTCATAAACCCTAAGATGTCACTAAGGGTTTTTCCAGCACTTTTGTGGATACCATTGCTGAGCATATTCATGCCGTATAATAATAGCGATAGGCTTCCAATCAATTGAAAAATAATTAGAGTGATATTCATTGCTAGAACATACCATAAAAAATATGCAATTGCAAGTGAAAAAGTACGCAAAACTACTTTTCAATGTGTATTTTTTTTGGTAGAATATAGGTATGAAGGTTAGAGTTATTTGTATACACCTACTATTATGTACTTTTTTAATTTTTGGATGTGGCCAAAATGAAGAGGCACGCAATGGAACTCCTTCAGAAAATGTTGACTCAATAAAGCCTTTGCTTTTAGGCTTAGATGAAGTTCCTGAGGCTGAAGAAAAATTTGTTGTGTTATTTTTGGGCTATGGGTATAATGAAGGTGAAAAAAAAGACACACTTCTTTCTCAGCTTGATGAAGTGTATGGGTTAGCAGAAAATGGGGGAATAATTATTCCTTTTGTTTTTCCTGATGATTTTATTTCATTCGGTTATGAAAGAATAACCCTTTTACTTGATAATATTACTGGCGCGCTTGCTGAAATTAATGAAGAAGAAGATTTGACAAGTGTGGCTGCCCTGATTACTTTGGGCGCCCCTGAAGGAACTCATGTTGCGCTAGCTAATTTACAAGATACGGGTAATGATATACCAGTGTTTTCTGTTTTTCCTCAGGATAATATACTTGGAACAGAAGCAGGTTCAACATTGGTTATAGATTATAGCATTAGCGAAGAAGCACAGCAAGAAGGGTATGAGTCATTGGGTGAAATAGATTTATCCTACCCTGATAATATTTTTAATGTGCTTTTTCCGCTTATTAATTCAGGTTTACACTGGGAAGATATTCATGCATCAGGATTATTTGTTCCTGCATTACGCTCCGAGTATAACAAACGAACTAACTGTGATTTTTTTGTGTATGTTGATCCACAAACTGGATTAAGGGCAGAAAACCACTATGTTTTAACACAAAAGAATTAATACATTATTGCAACGTTGGATATTAGAAAAGTGATAAACATTTTTCAGTGTGTCGCATCTCTACTAGGGCTAAAGCGAAGGAGATAATATGAACTCGCTAGAACAACAACAATCAACTCTCATTGGTTCTGAGGAAGATATCGCTGCGCTTGAAAAAAAGACGAGTGCGAGTCTTCTCGTTCTTGGGGATAGTCATGGTTACTCAGATGTCTTTTTTGATATTATTTTGAATTTTGGTAATGATGTTGATGCATTGGTTTTTTGTGGTGATGGCTTTTGTGATATTGTTGCTTGTATTGAACAATCTATGGTTGACGAGAAGTTAAAACAAGCTCTTCCTTCTGTGATTATTCCAGTACGAGGGAATGGCGATTCTTCCAGCTATACAGTCAGGGCACATAATGAAGACGAAGGGCTTATTAACCTATCGCTTTCCACACGGATTTCTTGTGATGTTGCAGGTAGGGGACTATTTTTAACGCATGGAGATCACTATCGAGTTGATATGGGAACAGATACGCTTTTAGCTGCAGCTCACGCAGTAGACGCAGATATGGTTTTCTTTGGCCATACGCATAAGACGCATTGGGAAGAATCAGGAGGAACTCTTGTATTAAACCCAGGTAGCTGCTCAAGGTCTAGGTCAAATCTACCGCCAAGTTTTGCTATCGTATCTTTTCCTGGAAAGCAAGACAGATATACTATTGAGTATTATGGGCTTGAAAAGGCGCTTTTTAAGAGCCATAAATTTCTGCCATTAACTGTTCATATGAATTAAAGCATTCTATCTATTAGAATGCTATTTTTTTAAATGTAAAAACGATAGCTCGTAAGGGCTTTGTTAATATTTTGGAGGGTTGTATATGAGTACACATGAGTATTTAGGGCCGGCTGATAGGCCGAAGTTAGGACGTTGGATACCGTTAAGTTTTCAACACGTTTTTGCTATGTTTGGGGCAACAATTTTGGTTCCTCTTTTAACAGGATTAAGTCCTTCTACTGCTTTGTTTACGGCTGGGTCAGGAACCTTGTTGTATATAGTAATTACAGGCGCAAAAGTACCTGCCTTTTTAGGTTCTTCATTTGCGTTTATTCCAGCACTTATTGGAATATCTAGCGCCTACGGAATGCCGTATGCACTTGGAGGTGCTTTTTGTACCGGTATTTTTTATGTCATTGTTGCGAGTATTGTAAAAGTTTCAGGTACAAGTTGGTTGGACAAGGCCTTGCCTCCAGTGGTAATTGGTTCGGTAATTATCGTAATAGGACTTAACTTAGCCCCTACAGCTATGTCATCTGCTATGTATGATTCAAATGGTAATTATTCTTTGGTATACCTATCAATAGCTGCCGTAACTTTGGCAATTGCTGTTGTTTCAAGTATATTCTTAAAAGGTTTTTTTAGTACTATTTCAATATTAATTGGTTTAGTTGGAGGATATCTTTTTACACTCATTATGGGCTTTTTCTTTCCAGCATACGATTTAATTGACTTTGCCGTTATTCATAGCGCTTCATGGTTTGGCTTACCAACGTTTACAATCCCTAAATTTAGTTTTGTGCCAATTTTAACTTTTTTAATAGTTTCTTTAGCTACTATTTGTGAACATTTAGGTGATACACTTATAACATCAAAGGTTATTGGTAAAGATATTTATAAAGACCCAGGGTTACATAGAACGCTTATTGGAGATGGTGTTGCCACAACATGGGCATCTCTTTGGGGAGGACCTCCAAATACAACATATGGTGAGAACATTGGTGTTATGGCAATTACCAAGGTTTACAGCGTGTGGGTTATTGGTGGTGCCGCTGTTTTTGCCGTTATTCTATCCTTTATTCAAAAATTTGGCGCGATTATCCAAACTATTCCAGGGCCTGTAATGGGTGGAATTTCTATGCTTCTTTATGGTCTCATTGCTTCAAGTGGACTTAGAACAATTGTGGAAAGTGGTGTTTGCTATAAAGATAAGCGAAATTTAACTATTTCGTCAGTTGTTATGGTCATTGGTATTGGAGGTGGAATGCTTCAATTTAATATTGGTCAAGACTTTAAGTTTTCTTTAGGAAGTGTTGCATTGGCCACCTTAGTGGGAATTTTGCTTAACTTGCTTATTCCTAAAAAAAATGCAGTAATTCCTGAAAAAGATTAATTTTAGTACTGTACTTTTGCACAAAAGTGCAGTACAATTTTATGTAGTAAAGCCAAATTTTTACATAATCGGTCATTTAGGAAGTTAAAATGCAAATATGTTTATACAATGGAACAGTGTTAACAGGATTTTCACAAATGGAAAATTGTGCTGTTTTAATTGAGAATGGTGTCATAGCGGATGTTTTTTCACAAAGACGATTTGAAAAGAGAACTTTCGATGCCTCTGTTCGATTAATAGATGTAAAAGGTGCGTATATTTCTCCAGGTTTTATTGATACCCATATACATGGGTTTATGGGTACTGGAACAGATGTATGCACAACTGAAGCAATGTTTGAGATGTCTAAAAATCTCATTCAATATGGGGTAACGGGATTTAATCCAACTATGTACCCTTCGTCTGAAGAACAGATGATAAAAAACATTAAAGCAATTGTTGCAGCAATGGGAAAAGAAGAAGGTGCCAAAATTATGGGTATCCATCTAGAAGGCCCTTTTTTTTCTCCAGAAAAACTAGGAGCTCAGCGCGCTGAAACAGTTAAGGAAGTTGATCTTGACTTAATGGGGAGACTTTGGGAAGCCTCAGAGGGTCATATTGTAAACATGACTGTTGCACCTGAACTAAAAAAAATGAGATATCTTGCGCTATCATGTTTGCAAAAAGGGATTGTTTTACAAGCAGGGCATACTGATGCAAATTATGAGAATATGGTAGAAGGAATGCAAGCAGGAATTCTTCATTCAACGCATCTCTATAATGCAATGAGTCAAATGCATCACAGAAACCCTGGCGCTGTAGGGGCAATTCTTATACATCCAGAAATGTCATGTGAAGTAATTGCAGATGGTATACATATACATCCTGATCTCATTAAGCTATTGGCCCGCGAAAAACCGCTTGAAAAAATAGTGCTTGTAACAGATGCATTAACTCCAACAAAAAGTACTAAAGAAAAGCTTACTGCAAATGGTGATGAAGTAGTATTTAAGGAAGGAAGCTTTCATAAGACAGCAGACAATGTTATTGCTGGCTCTGCATTAACGATGATAAAAGGTATCAGCAATCTTGTAAGTTGGGGCTTTTCTATTGCAGATGCTGTAAAAATTGCAACAGCAAGCCCTGCATCAGTTATGCATTATAAAAACAAGGGATTGTTAATTCCAGGATATGATGCAGATGTTGTTGTGTTTGATAAGTATTTTAATATTTTAATGGTTGTTCGTGAAGGAACATTAAAAAAAGATATATTATAATAATAACCATTCAAGGAGTTACAGAAAATGAGATTAATTATTCAAAATGACTATGATGCGTGTTCATTATGGGCTGCTAATCATATAGCAAAACGCATCAATGATTTTACACCAACAGCAAAAAATCCGTTTGTTCTTGGATTGCCAACGGGGAGTACCCCTTTAGGGACATACAAAGCACTTATTGATTTATGTAAAAAAGGAAAGGTAAGTTTTGAGCATGTTGTAACCTTTAATATGGATGAATATGTCGGATTACCCAAGGACCATTCACAAAGTTATTATAATTTTATGTGGGAAAATTTTTTTAACCACATAAACATAAAAAAAGAAAATGTACATATACTTGATGGCATGGCACGTGATTTAGAGGCTGAATGCTTAGCTTATGAAAAAGCTATAACAGACTTTGGAGGAATTGATCTTTTCCTTGGTGGAGTAGGGGTTGATGGTCATATAGCTTTTAACGAACCAGGCTCATCGCTAAGCTCTAGAACAAGGATTAAAACACTTACACATGACACCATTCTTGTTAATTCACGATTTTTTGGAGGCGATATAACACAAGTTCCTACTACGGCACTTACTGTTGGAGTTGGAACCGTTATGGATTCAAAAGAGGTACTTGTTCTTATTACAGGCCATAATAAATCACGAGCTCTATCTCATGCAGTGGAGCAGGGAATTACACAAATGTGGACCATTAGTTGTTTGCAGATGCATCCAAAGGCCGTAATTGTTTGTGATGATGATGCGACCGATGAGTTGAAAGTAGGAACAGTTAAATACTTTAAAGATATTGAATCACAGAATTTACAGAATAATTTATAACTTTTCTTCAATAAAAAAAGGTTCACTTTGCAGTGAACCTTTTTTTGTGTCTTAGAGATTAATCTAAATCAAGCTCAATGACAACGCTAGCTGTTGGTGTTGCCGTATCGACATTATTTGTTGCAGTATCAAATGATGCAGTTGCAGGAGATTTGAACAGTGTATCATCATCTATGCTGGTACTTCCAAGGGCTGTATTAACTTTTACAACAAATGGATTTGCAGCAACTTCTTTATTGCCAATCCCTGATGAATTTCCACCTGACACAGACACTGATTTACCTTTTTTTCCGTTATAATCAACTAAGCCTCGGTTTACATTCAATGTGCTTATACTCATATCAAATTGAGTTCCTCGAACAGAAGCGGTTGCAACTGGTGTATTAACCACAAAGCCCACACGTTTGTTTTGTGAAGTTTGTACATCTGCACTTATTGAGCCAAGATCAATAAAGACTTCTGACTCATGAGAATCATTTGTTTCAGCAAGTTGTTCTAGTGTTAAGCGTGAAAGTTGGTTAACTACTATGCTAGAACCTGCAATTTGAATAATTGCTTGAGATCTAAATCCTGTAGAAATAACTCTGCCAGATTGCACTTCATCTCCGGTACTTAGGGCTTCCCAGCCTGTTGCAGTTTGAACTTCAACTTTACCTGTAACAGAAACTACAGTACCGCTGAGTGCAAATACAGGCATCATCATTATACCCAATATTGCAATAATTATTAATCCTTTTTTTACGTTCGGTTTCATAAAATCCTCCTGTATATACTATTAGTATAATCTAAATAAACATATATTTCAAGTTTTTACTTAAAATATTAAAAATCAAATGACAACTTTAACTCTGCTTCTAGGTATGCTTCATCTGTTGATTCAGCAGGTAAAAATTGTCCAAATGAACCTACAAGATTTAAGTCGGAAAAAATATTCCAACGTGCAGCGAGCAACCATTGAAATCTTGTTAAGCCTGCCTGCACATCTTCATTCATAACATTTATTACAATGTTAGGTTCTACATAAACTAACAATCCGTCAAGAGGTTGTACTGTTGCGGTTAAACCAGTTTTTACATGGCCTGCAAATTCAAGAGTGTCATCAATTGACGCGGTTTTAACAGTAAAAGTTTTGAAATCCGCATTTTCACCAGCAGTCGCAAATATTGTCTTCCAAGAAAGTAATGTTGAACCGTATGGGAGGAATGCAGATAATTCAAATGCTGATAGATTCGAAATTCCCCATTCGTCTGCACTTAGTTGGTTAAGCCCAAGTGTTGAAGATACGTTATAGAACAATACTTCTCCCATAGGGCCGCTAAGTGCTGCGGTGGCATACACTCGATTATCTGGATCTGGAGCAGAAGAAACATCAATAGCTGTAAGCACTTCTGCAAAGAAATCCTGACCTGCAAATAATTGTGGTACATACAATACAGCATTTCCAAGAATAAAAGGAGATGCAAGGGTATACACTTCAGAAAGTATATTTTCATTTGGAGCTACATTCATAGTTGTTACATGTGCATTTAACAAACCTGTAAAACCTACGTATGCGTTTAGCTGGATATCCTTGTTATCGTAAACAAATTTTACCCCATCTGCTTTTTGGTCGAGTGTTAGTACTGTTAAGTCTGTCACGTGAAAACGACCAATATCCATTGTAAAAAAAGATTCTTCTTTTAAAGGAACCCTCATATTAAAATTGAGAGTATTGAGATTTGCTAGATGAGATAAAGAAGATTCTGATAAATCAGTTAAATTTGTTGTATAGCCAAATTCATAAAAAGCTTCAGCTGCTAAGCGCATTGTGTTTTCATCGTTTAAGGGAGTAGAAAATCCAAGACTAAGTCTGTCAAGGTGTTCTAAATCTAAACTATCTGATGGCCCTGCTAACTTTCCACTTGCATTAAGATTTCCAGCCCATGAAAATGCCACAAGAGGAGTAATAAGTGAAAGCAACACTATTAATGATAAAACTATTTTTTTCATTTTTTTTTCCTTAATTAGTATTTCTAGTCTCTTTTATCGAGAGATTGAAGAGCCAAAATCTATTTCATTTGGTGATGTAAATGCATCTAAAGAAAGCGTTTCGTTTTCAATAGAATATTCAATAACCTGTGTAATAATTGTTAAAGCTTGAAGGCCATTAATTGTACCTGCTGGACTCGCGTTCGAACTTATAAAACCCATTGTTTGCAATTCCCGAAAAGCATACCGTGGAGAGTTTGTTAATCGCAACATTACACCACCTTTTATATTCCACACCTGAGTACAAAAATATGCAAATTCATCATACTTTAGAGAAGCTTGTTGATCTTTTATGCGAGGAAATTGCACGAACTCCTCTAGTGCTAATAATGCCGCCTCTTTTTTATCCTCATCAGAACTTATGCCTAAGTATGTTGATGCAAAATAGGCAACATCTGCTAAACTAATTGTCTCTGCTTCTATCATTTCTGTAACATTCTCAGCTGATTGAGCAGGAAGGATGCCACAAAAAAATATAAAAAATACTGCAAAAAAACTAATTTTTTTCATTTTTTCTCCTTTACATTATATACTTCTATGATATACTATAATATATGAAAAATCAACAGAAAAATACAAAAAAACAAAAAAAAATATGGATGCGTTATCCTGAGTTTCTCATCTCAATGGCTGTATTTCTAATTATAGGTTTTGTTTCTAGAACAGGCTTATTAGATGTATTAGAGCTTAACGCCTACGATGTTTTATTGAGAGTAAAACCTGATTCCGAGGAAAGGACAGATATTGTTATTGCGGCTATTGATGATGCTTCTATTGGTGAGGTCGGAACGTTTCCTTGGCCAAGGGATGTTTTGGCTGATGGTATAATAAGAATGCGCGAGCTAGGTGCTGCGCAAGTTAGTTTTGATATTGAGTACTTGTCGCCATCTACCCAAGGTTTAAATCCTAAGGGTGTTGAAGATTTACCAAATAGGTTTGCTGATGCAGAGGCTGAGGTGAGCGCACTGCTAAGCGATCTTTCTCTGGCTATTGAAAGTGGTAATCTTCCCGTTGAGCATGTTGGAGGAATTACTCAAGATTTAATACAATATAATATAGTACCAACATTTGAACTGTTGCGTGAAGAAATTGATTCTGAAGTTTTTCGTGATAATGACGAATATTTTGCACAAGCACTCCATTTTTTTGGGAATTCTTGGTTAACGATTAATGCTGGAGATGTTGGGATTGCAGTAGAAGAGTCTTTAGAAAAGTATGTCCGAGAAAATATGCTTATAGAAGACGTCACAGAGCCAGATGGTCTAATTGCGAAAGAAAATGAATTGTTCTTTGAAGTGGCAGGGCAAACAAAGAAAATGACACCTGCCCTCGAAGTTCTTATGAAGGCCTCTGATGGCGCAGGTTTTACAAATATCATCCTTGACTCTGACGGAACGAGAAGGCGGGTTGAACTTCTTCATGAAACAGAAGGGCAATATATTGGTCAGTTGGTCTTTGCCCCTCTCTTGGATACCTTAGATACGGAAACACTTGTTCGTACAAATAATTCTTTGTTAGTGAAAGATGCCCTATTCCCGGGAGAAGAGGAAAGGCGAGATTTGGAAATACCTCTCGATGTCGATGGCCGTCTTTTAGTTAACTGGATTCCCGACACATTTGTAGACAGTTTTAAAAACGAATCGGTATTGTTTTTATATTCATTAGATAGAATGGAAGATTCATTACTTGAGTTTCTACGTGCAATTGCTTCTTTAAGTTTTGGAACATCTCAGGGGTATCTTTCATATTACGATGCCTCTCACTATTTATTAACTTTTTACGAAGATTTACAAGTAATGAAAAAAATACTACTTGAGGACACTACAGTAGAAAATACCAGATTAGATCCACGGTATGATGAATATTTTTCACGAAGACAAGAATTTTTTGATTTTTGTGCAGAGTTAACGAATTCATACTATAAAGATGAGATTTTTGCACTCATAAATAGTCAAATTACTGATGAAAATAGAATGTTAATGGAAAATGGAAAAGCAAGTATTGAGGCACTTTTTACAGGATTTGAAGATCAGCTGAAAATATATAACGAAGAGTTTGCAGCAGGAAAAGCTGCTTATGATGGTTCGTTTGTTATAGTTGGACACACTGCAAGTAACTCAACCGACCTTGGAACAACTCCTTTTGAAGGACAGTATCCAAATGTAGGTACCCACGCAAATGTATATAATACAATCATGAACGAAACATTTATTACGCCTGTTTCAAGAAATGTCACAATGTTATTATCATTTTTTCTACTACTCTTTTATTCTATAACTGCTCGCAGAGTTGGTAGTTTTGCAAGAAATGTGTGTGGAATTATTACGATTTTATCTGTTCCTCTCGTAGCGGCAGTGATGATTTATTTTAACTATTACATTGCTGTAATGTCGACCTTGTTTGATGTAATATTATCATATATTGGTATACTCCTCTTTTACTTTGGTATTGGTGAACAAGATAAAAAATTCTTGCGACAATCGTTTGAAACATATTTGTCAGATGATGTAGTAGAAGAAATTGTTGCTAGTGGTGTAAAACCCGAGCTCGGTGGTGAGGAAAGAAATGTAACAGCTTTGTTCTCGGATATTAAAGCATTTTCTTCTTTTTCAGAGCAATTATCTGCAACACAACTTGTTGATATTTTGAACAATTATCTTACTGCATTAAGCGATGAAATACTTGAGCAACGTGGAACAATTGATAAATACATTGGGGATGCTATTGTTGCAATTTTTGGGGCTCCCGTTCCAATGGAAGATCATGCATGGCGAGCTTGTGTTTCAGCAATTAGAATGAAACAAGCTGAAGATCGTGTTAATGAAGGCTTAAAAGAAGTAAACGAGCAATTGGTTGCAGATGGGAAATCTCCAATCGCAATTAAGACACGAATTGGGCTAAATACTGGTGATATTGTTGTTGGTAACATGGGAACTCAAAAGAAGATGAACTACACAATGATGGGCGATGATGTTAACCTTGCAGCCCGACTGGAGGGTGTTAATAAATCATATAGCTCCTGGATATTGGTTTCAGAATCAACATGGAATGCAGCCAATTCGGGCGAAAATGAAGGAAAACTTCTTGGGCGCAGGCTTGATCAAGTTAGGGTAGTCGGTAGAACCACCCCAGTTCAATTATATAATATTGTTGGTATATTAGAAGAGTTACCACAAGAGCAAATTGAATGTGTGGAGATGTTCCATAAAGGTCTTGATTTATACTTAAATAAAAAATTTGAAGAAGCTAAAGTGATATTCGCAAAGGCACTTGCTATTTATCCTCATGATGGACCATCGAGTGCGTTTTTAGTACGTTGCGATGAGTTTATTTCAAAGGGAGTTCCTGCAAATTGGAGTGGAATTCTTAATATGACAAGTAAATAAAGTGTCGTTTAGTTGACATAGCTCGCTGTGCTCCCTGCTTTAAGAAGTGTAGCAAGTGAGGAAAACAAGTCCATGGCTCACGCTGTAAAACAGATAAACTGGCTTACCATACTTTTGAGCGTAATTGCTTAATTTGTGCGGTAAGCCGTTTTTTTTCTAATCGTTTTTCGTTTACGCTTCTGGGAATCTTTGTTTTTTTTCTTGGAGGAAGAATTTTAGCAGCATGCTCGATCTTTGTTTTTATTAACTGAAGTGCAATACTGCGGTTTAATTCTTGGCTTCTTTCTTGTTGCACAGAGATAAAAAAATCTCCTTCCTTATTTATATTTGACGCTAAGCGGTTTTTCATTTGGACTTGCTCAGCCTCTGTTAAACCTTCAATTAATAATAGTGGAATGTATGCATACACTTTAGTATTAACTTTGTTTACATTTTGCCCTCCCTTTCCGCCGGAGCGAGAAAAGGTAAAACGAGTATATTTTTCTATTGATTCGTGCATGAGGCTTTTATCCATAGTAATAGTATAGCATAAAAAAAAGCTTTTATTCAATTCTATTTAAAATGTTGAAATTTCATAAAAACTATGTTACAGTATGTATTAGGACATATGTGCCATTTGGCACATATGCAGTGATGTTTACTTATGATATAATAAAATAAACTATGAACAAAAATAGGAGATGAATATGAAAAATAAAATATTTTTAGTGTCAGTAATAATTTTAGCACTATTGGGACTTGTGGCTTGTGATTCTTTGTGGAATGTTTCAAATGGCACAAACGTAAACTTTAATTTAAACTTAGAAGATTACCTTCCCAAAAGTAATAGGTCAAGTGTACTTCGCAGTAGTGTCCCGCTTGGTGATGATGATGATTCTTATTCTATTTATGTTGGGCTTTATTATGGCAGTAATGATACTCTTATTGAAGAAGTAAAACTTACTCAAAACGATGTAGAAAATAGAAATGCTGCAAATTTACGAGTAGAATTTGAAAATGTTCCAACTGGGGTTGGCGTGTATGCTTCTGTAAAAATACTAAATGACACTACCGACTATGTTGGCGACCCCTTACATTTTAGCGCAGTATCGGATATTGAACGATTAAAAAAAGGTGAAAACAAATTAGAAGCTAAGCCCAATGTGGTGTTTTATGATGGTTCCGCTCTTTCTTATGCAGCTGTGTCTAGTGATGATAATAGTAGGTCTGTTAGTAACAATGAAGTACTTGGAGCCGCTATTGACATGCTTGGTGGTGAAGATAGAATAAAAAGAGGTGCAACAATATATGTAAGTGATTTAATAGATATGAATCAAGGTAATACTTCTTGGGAATATCCTGGTTTAACTTTAAAACGTGGAAAGGATTACTCTGGTGTACTTATATCGGGCAGTGCAGGGGGTACCTTGTCTGCTGTAACCTTGGATGGAAATAGAGAATACTATACGGCAGACGGACCTTTACTTTATTTGAACAGAGGAGATCCTTTTACAATAAAGGAGCGTGTTATACTTCAAAATAATAATAATATAAAAGAACCAGGAGGAGGGCTTAGAATAGATGGACCTTCTTCTGATGTATTAGCATCTTTAGATTTCAGTGGAACGATACGCAATAATACAAGTCCGACTGGTGGTGGTTTATATGCATTGGATACAGATATTACATTTAATACTGGAGCCGGAATTTATGATAATAATGTAACCGATAGTAATGACAAAGGAAATGGAATTTTATTGAATGGAGGTTCATTAAAAGCGATTTCAAAGCTTGAGACAGGGGTATCTACTAAGATACCAACAGGCCAAAATCTTTATGTGGAAAGTAACACTTGGTATATTGAGTTTTTTGCTCCCTCATCTATTTCGGAATAGTAACCTAACTAAAAAGTCGGCAAGCGCCGGCTTTTTTTATGCTTTCTTTGTTACCCTCTTGACAATGAGGTGCTCAATATCATACTATAGTGGGTATGACTGCTAACGAATTAAGAACAAAATACATAGAATTTTTTAAGACAAAAGATCATGCTGAGATTTCAGGAAAGTCTGTAATACCTGAAAATGACCCTACGGTATTGTTTACCACTGCTGGTATGCACCCTCTAGTACCATATTTAATGGGTGAACCTCATCCTGCGGGAACTCGGTTATGTGATTATCAAAAGTGTATTCGCACTGGTGATATCGATTCCGTTGGAGATTCATCACACCTTACCTGTTTTGAAATGCTTGGAAACTGGTCTTTAGGCGATTATTTTAAAGACGAATCAATTCATTGGAGTTTTGAGTTTTTAACAAAGCCTGAGTGGCTAAATATTCCAATCGATAAGATATCTGTAACGGTTTTTGAAGGCGAAGAAGGCATCCCAAGGGATGATGAATCTGCAGAACTTTGGGCAAGTTTGGGAATTCCGAAAGAAAGAATACATTATCTTCCAAGAGAAGATAACTGGTGGGGTCCTGCTGGTGAGACAGGTCCTTGCGGTCCTGACACCGAAATTTTTTACGATACAGGACTTTCTTCATGTGGTGAAAACTGTCGACCGGGTTGTTCTTGTGGTAAGTATATAGAAATGTGGAATAATGTTTTTATGCAATATTTCAAAGATAAAGATGGAAACTACACAAAACTAGATAGACAATGCGTAGACACAGGGATGGGGATTGAAAGAACCGTCGCTATGTTACAAGGAAAAAAATCAGTATATGACACTGAGGTTTTTCGCCCTATTCTAGATTGCTTAGAAGAAATTACTGGAAGAAAATACGGCAACGATGAAGTAACTGACACTTCAATGCGTATTATTTGTGATCATTTACGGGCTTCTGTGTTTATTTTAGGAGATCCGAAATCAGTACTACCTTCTAATGTTGGAGCAGGATATGTGTTACGCCGTCTTATTAGACGAAGCGTTCGTCATGGAAAAAAACTTGGGCTTGATGGTGAATTTTTAGTAAAGCCAGCACAGGTTGTAATTGACAATTTTAAAATAGCATATTCTGAGCTAGAAGAAAAAAAACAAGAAATATTTGATGCTTTAAAAGCAGAAGAAGTAAAATTTTTAGATACGCTTAAAAAAGGTGAAGCTGAGTTTGAAAAGCTTTTACCTAATTTAATGAGAAATCCTCAAAAAGTAATTCCGGGTAGAGTTGCTTTCCGATTATATGATACCTTTGGCTTTCCGATTGAATTAACGGAAGAGCTTGCAGCTGAAAACGGATTCACTGTTGACAGAGAAGCCTTTGAAGAAGCTTTTAAGAAGCATCAAGAGTTATCAAGAGCAGGAAGTGAGCAAGCATTTAAAGGTGGTCTAGCTGACCATTCTGAGCAAACTACAAAATATCATACGGCTACACACCTCTTACACCAAGCTCTAACAAATGTATTAGGAGAGGGAGTTGCACAAAAAGGTTCAAACATTACTGCAGAACGTATGCGTTTTGACTTTACGCATCCTCAGCCAATGAGCAAAGAGGAAGTCCAACAGGTTGAAGATATGGTTAATGAAATGATAAAAGCCGACCTTCCTGTTACTATGGAAGTTATGGATATTGAAGATGCAAAAAAATCGGGTGCAAAAGCCTTGTTTGGTGAAAAATACGAACAAAAAGTAAAAGTGTATTCGGTTGGTACTTTTTCAAAAGAAGTTTGTGGTGGCCCTCATGTTGAATCTACCGGTACAATAGGGACGTTTAAAATACAAAAGGAACAATCATCTTCAGCTGGAGTAAGGCGCATTCGAGCAGTAATAAGTTAATTTTTGTAACCATTACGTCGTTCGATTGTTTACATAAGCGTTAATGAATAAATAATTAAAATAAGGAAAGGAAGAGATATGAAAAGGTTATTAATTTTAGTTTTTGTAGCATTATATACTTTCTCATTTGCTATTGGTCAAAGTGATTTGCAACCTCTCGCAACAATCAAGTTAAACAAAACAGAGACAATCACGTTAAAACAGCTTAAAGATCGTGTTGCAACGTATGAAAAGCAAACAGGACTAGCTAGTTTTACTGTTGAGCAAAAGAGAGAAATCTTAGACTCAATGATTGATGAAAAATTGGTTGTGCAGGCTGCTACAAAAGCTGGTATTTCTGTAACTGATACTATGGTAGACCAAGCATTTTTGCAATCTATTTCTGCACAAGTAGGGACAAACATTACAGAAGCACAATTTGCTACAATTGTTAAAGAACAAAGTGGCATGTCTTTAGACGAATATTTCCAAGTTCAAGTGGGTATGGATTTGGACGAGTATAAAGACTATTTTAAATCTCAACTTATAGCTCAGCAATATGTTCTATCAGAAAAACAAGCAGAATTACAACAAAGTGCAAATGTTACTGATGCTGAGATTCGTTCTTTTTTTGAAATTAATAAATCTTCCTTTGTGCAAAATGATATTATTAAACTTTTTTTAGTTGTTGTACCGAAGGGTTCTGATAGTGCTGCAGCAAAAAAACTTGCAAATGATTTACATAGTGAGCTAAAATCAAATGATGTAACATACGATGGGCTTCGTTTACGTATGCAACAACCAAATTCAGGTTTCCAAGCTGGCGATATGTATTTAAGTAAAGGTACAATGGCAGCTCAACAACTCGGTATGGATTATGATACACTATTGACTCTTTTTTCTCGCAATGTTGGTCACTTCGACGATGTTACAGAAACACAAGCTGACTTTCAATTCTATGTTATCCAAGATAAATATGATGCAAAGTTGCTCAATCTTGATGATGTAGTTCAACCAGACACAACCGTTACTGTATATGAATACATTCGTTCTCAATTGTCACAACAAAAGCAAGCAGGAGCTTTCGCATCAGTAATAGCTGAGGTAACATCATCGCTACGCACCAGTAGTAATTATCAAATGCTAAAAACTGATTCCGCCCTTAATACCCTATTAGATTGGTAAAGTAATGGCGCGCCGCAAAGGTAGGATACTGGCTTTCCAAGCATTGTACGCTTGGGAAGCAGGAGCAGTTGAGACATCTAACATTTTAGAATTCGCATGGGCATCGGAAAATCTATTAGAGAGAATGGGCGAAGAAGGACTTGCCTTTTCTCGTATTATTGTTCAAGGAACACTTGATCATTTAGAAGAGATTGATCAAAAAATCTCAAACCATCTGGTAAACTGGGATTTTTCGAGGCTTAATAAAGTAGATATGGCTATATTGCGTATAAGCGCATATGCACTTTTGTATCAAAAAGATATTCATCCATCAATAACTATTGATGAGGCAATAGACATTTCACAAGAATTTGGAACAGACGACTCATTTCGTTTTATACATGGAGTTTTAGGTGCCATTCAAGCAGAAATTGGCAAATCAATTGATACATCTGAAAAAACGTAAAAGCCTATGCGCGCTTTACCTTTTGTTAAATTAATAATTTTCTTTTTACTTTTCACAATCTTTATATCAACGATTTCTTGTTCACTGCGCTCAGAGGGTGTTTCGATTGACGAACAATTATCCCAAGTAGATGCTTTAATTGCTGTTGGTGACTATGACGGCGCATGGTCAGCTCTAAAAAATGTTGCAAAGACAATTAGGAATCCATCTGAAACTTTAGGTGTTGTTAGACGGGCTCTTTTGTTACAAAGAGGTGACTTTGCAAAGGAGCAACTTTTTGAAGCACTAAAGGAAGCGCCTGAAAATCCAGAACTCATTGCTGTATATTCACACATATTAATTTCTGAAAAAGACTACGAAGAAGCTCTACCGTATGCGCGCCTCTTAGAAGGAGGGAATTATGGTTCTTTATATTCTGAGCTTCGTTTTCTAATGGACGAAGAGAATATTAAAAAAATAAATAGGGAAAAAAAAGAAGGTGAAGAAGCTGAAAAAATAGATTATTATTCCGAATCATATGTGCAAGCATATGTAGATATTGCCCGTTCAACAGATGCCCATGAATATTTGCGAAATGCAGCATTAATCTATGCTCTTCAAGGCAGTATGGCAAAAGCTTTTTCATATCACCCTCCAACAATTTCAGCATACGAAAGTCCATGGTTTTGGGCGCAAATAAGTTATGATAATCACAAGTTTGATCAAGTAATTTCAGACTTACAACATTATGATTTAAATATTGATGAATTATCCTTGCTAGCCGATGCGTATGTACATTTAGGTTTTTTTGAAGACGCACAGCGGACGTGGCTAGAATCTACACAAAGATTTACTAATGAAAATCCGATTGCTTGGCATAACACAGCGTTATATTATCAGGAAATTGGAAACACCAAGCAAGCTCATGATTTAGTATTGCATTTAGTTGAAACTTTTCCTGATTATGTTGGAGGGTTAGCAGTTTATGGGCGTTTTAGCCTACTTGATGATGAAGTTGCTCGAGATAGTCATTTTTCTGCATTGCTAGAAGAAAGAGGCTTGCAAACTATACAAATGGAAGAGAATGCTACGATTGTAGATCTAGATATACATGATGCAATGCAAAGAATTGATGAAGCAATTGAATTATTAAAATTTGAAGATGAGTCGGCAGCAATGGAACTTATGATAGAAAAGTTAAAGCTTGATTGGAGTTCAAGTACAACTCCACCTACGGCGCAGCAAAAAGTTTCTGATATTTGGAGATTACTCGAGCAAAATATTATTGAACCCTATGGGTATAATGATGTTCTTGTACAATATGCTATGTGGTTTTTCTTTACGCAAGGAATGATTGATGAGGCGGAAGGATTATTTACTTCGCATATAACATCAAGATACGCTTCTGCATTTGAAAATAGCGAGTTAGGTGCAAAAAATCCTGTTGAAAACATGGATTCGTGGGAATATGAATATGGATCCTATATTGCACTTATGCAAGGCCGTTATATGGATGCTGAAAAATGGCTCACTTCTTTAATTGTTCACAATATAGTTTCTCCAACAATACCATCGTCAACAGTAATTAATTTAGCGACGCTTTACAATGCAACAGGAAAACGGTCCCTAGCACTTTCATTGTATGAGCAAATAGTTTTAATCATAAGAGATGTGTCTACAAAAGCAGATATTTACTATAGAATGGCACTTATCCAATATGAAATGGGTGAAAAACAAAAAGCTTCAATCTCACTGGACGAAGCTTTGCGTTTAGACTTTAATCATAGTGCTGCACGGTTATTGCAAAAAAGAATGGTTGAATAATACTTATTTTTTCAACAATGCCGCAAAAGGATTGTATGTTTCCTCTGTGTCTTGTTTATCAAGGTAGTACTCGACATCGCTTTCCTGCTCTTTTGCAACTGCAGGACGAAGAGAAAGGCGTCTATTTTCTGTGTCGATACTTTGAATAACAACATGCATGATTTCACCTTTTTGAAAAAGCTTTCGCAAATTGGTTCCACCTTTAGCGCTTTCGATTTCTGAAATATGCACTAAGCCATCTAAGCCTTCTTCAAGTGTTACAAAAAGCCCAAAAGGTTCTATTTTTGAAATGACGCCCTTATGTTTTGATTCTTCAGGATACTTTTGCTTTACCGTATCCCAAGGGCTCGATAAAAGAGCTTTTAAGCTTACGCTTATTTTTTCATTTGTCCAATCAATTTTTAGTATTTTTACGTCGATTGTTTGCCCAACGGTAAGGTGCTTTGAAACATCATCTACACGTCCAAGTGCGACTTCTGAAATAGGTAAAAGTGCTTGTAGCCCCTTAATGTTTACAAAGGCTCCAAAACTTTGTAAGGATACTACGTCGCCTTGTACTGTCATGCCTTCTTTAAGGGTATCTTTTAAGCTTTCGATGCTTGCTTCATGCTCTGTTTCGAGCGCTGCTCTGTTTGAAACCAAAAGATTTCTTCCGCCTTCTTTGTATTCTTGAATAATAAAGGTTAAGCGCTTTCCTATAAAAAAAGAAGGCTCTTCTTTTTGTCTGTAGCCCATTTGAGAATAGGGGCAAAAGGCACGGGTTTGCCCGATGCGTACTTCAAAGCCACCTTTAATTTCTTTTTCTACAAAGCCCTCTATGGGGATTCTTCCTGCATGGGCTTTTTCGAGCATGGCAGAGTCTGCCTTGTCGGAGGTAATTTTTGTGGTGAACTGCATTTCGCCATGTTTTTCGCCTAAGAAAAATACAGATATTTTGTCTCCTTCTTTTACGCTTATCTCGCCTTCATCATTAGTAAGTTCGCTTGCGTCCAATACGCCTTCTGACTTTGTATTTAAATCTAAAAAAATATACTCTTTTGTAACTGAAACAATTGTTGTTTCAATTTGTTCGCCTTGTTCTAAAAATCTCATTGGTTCTCCTAATGGTTATAATTGTAACAGACTTTTTGCAAAAATGGAAGTGGGTAGAGCGAAGAAGGGAAGAAACCACAGATTAGTGGGGATTTCTATTGGAAAGTGCTATATAAATTTTAACAAAGCGTAAAGACTGATACATGCCAAAAATGTAAACATTTTTACTTTTAGTTGTTTTGGTGGTATGTGTAATAAAGATTTTCTACGCCACAACGGAGATACCTCGACTAGCTCGGTATGCAGGCTAAGTTTTTTATTACGAATTGGGAATTAGGAATTAGGAATTATAAAAAAGTGCATACCTTGACATTTGCCCCTTGATGTGGTATGTATAACTATGATAGAAAATAAAACACCTCTTACCATGGCAGATGTTCGAACAACGTGTGCGAGTGCTGTGGCTGCTAATTTAACGTTATTGGCAAAACAAAAAAAAATAGATATTAGCTCTTCTGGCTTTTCAGTAAATGCCATTTTAACAACTGATATAACAATTGAAATACCACCCAACCCTGAGATGGGAGATATAGGCATACCCTTGTTTGCTTTTGCAAAGGCATTTAGAATGGGTCCTCCTCAAATTGCTGGCGAAATTGCTCGAATGATAGAAAATGATTGCGAAGCTGCGGAACTTGGAGTTTTTTCGGCTGTTGGCCCCTATGTGAATGTGAAACTCAATAAAACACTTGTTTCTAAAATTGTGCTAACAAAAATATTAGAGCAAGGTGAAACGTATGGAAACTTTGATGATGCAGGTAAACGGCCACTTAACGGAAAGCGAGTTATGATTGAGTTTTCAAGCCCTAATACAAATAAACCGCTTCACTTAGGACACCTCAGAAACGATGCTTTGGGTGAAAGTTGCTCACGTTTATTAAAAACGGCTGGCGCCGATGTATTTAAAGTTAACATTATTAATGACCGGGGAGTACATATTTGTAAGTCCATGCTTGCCTATCAAAAATTTCATCAAGAAAAAGGTGATACTCCAGCAAGTTTAGGGTTAAAAAGTGACCGCTTTGTAGGGGACTGTTATGTTGAGTATAATAATTATAGTACTGAGAGCCCCGAGGCAGAAAAAGAAGCGCAAAATCTTCTTGTTGAATGGGAAAAAGGAAACGATGAAGTACGTGAACTTTGGCGCACAATGAATGACTGGGCAATTAGTGGTGTTAAACAAACCTATGAGCGCACCAGTATTTCCTTTGATAAATTTTACTTTGAAAGTGAAACCTACCTTAAGGGAAAAGAAGAAATATTACAGGGCTTACAAGACGGAATCTTTTACAAAGAAGAAGATGGTTCAGTATGGATAGATTTAGCTGAAATTAACCTAGATAAAAAGGTGCTTTTGCGAAAAGATGGAACAGCTTTATATATGACACAAGATATTGGAACTGCAATTTATCGGCACACAGACTGGGATTTTAACCAACTTGTGTACGTTGTCGGAAATGAGCAAAATTATCATTTTACCGTTCTTTTTTATATCTTAAAAAAACTTGGTTATGATTGGGCAGACCAGCTTTTTCATCTTTCGTATGGTATGGTAAATCTTCCAGAAGGCAAAATGAAAAGTAGAGAAGGCACCGTAGTAGATGCTGATGACTTAATTGATAGTCTCAGAGATGGTGCAATGGAAGAAATAAGTGAAAAGGGTAGGGAGAATGCTGTAGGTGATGTTAAAGATGTTGCAGAAAAAGTTGCCCTTTCAGCGTTGCATTACTTTTTGCTTCAAACAAGCCCCACAAAAGACATGACCTTTAACCCAAAGGATTCGCTTTCATTTAATGGAAACACAGGGCCATACTTACAATATATGGGTGCTCGGATATCTTCAATTCTAAAAAAAGCAGATGAAAGCGGAATTGAGAATAATGGCACAGAATGCAACTTTGCTTTGTTAAAGCATGATGCAGAATGGGAGCTTATCAAAATACTTGAAATGTATCCAAAAACCGTGCAACGTTCTGCAGAAAATCTTGACCCAAGTTTACTTGCAAATTATACCTATGATGTAGCAAAGGCTTTTAGTAGGTTTTATCACGACTGTCCAATTTTAGGCGCAGAGGATGCTAGCTTGAGAGTAACAAGATTAGAGCTTGCAAAAAGCACCCGTATTGTTTTAAAAAATGCCTTGCATCTTATTTTAGTGCCATTTTTGGAAACTATGTAGTTAATTAATAATTAATAATGCATAATTAATATTAAAAAACTGTTTTAGTATAAAAAAAATGAAATTTGCCACTGATTTTTTTATGGGTAAATAAATTCGTTGGCATTTTTTTATTATTTTTCATTGTAGTAGCGAAAGTCTAATTGTTAATTATACATTGCTAATTATTAATTATATATATTTTGGTTCAAAAAAGTTTGAACAGGAGAAAGATATGATAGCAAGTACAAATAAAACATTTAAGAAAGCAGTAGATGAGTACGACAGGTTTGTGTCAAATGATGACTTTGTAAGCGAGTATGAAAAGAGGCAAGTATTTTTATATGGTCAGAGGATAATGCTAGAGCGAGAGTTTGAACTTGGTGAAGAAAAGGGCGAACACAAGGCAAAGCTTAATATTGCAAAAAATGCTATTGCAAGGGGCTTGGATATTCAAACTATAAGTGAACTCACAGGTCTCACTGAACAAGAAATATTGGCAATTAAATAATGAACAATGTATAAGTTAAAGTATTTTATCCCAGAAAAATCCTATGAACTATGTTATACTATACATATGGAACGAACATTCGAAATGAATAATAGAACAAGTAACGCACACGAGAATTCTATTCTATTCGTTACATCTATGCATAATTAATACAGTACATACAAAACATGCTAAAGCCGCAAAAAACATGCCCGAAGGGCAGGGTTTTTGTGGCTTTTTTGTGCCCAAACCACAGTAGCCCATAGCAAAAGGGATGTAAGGGGACAACTGCTATTCATCGAATACTCTCCTTTCGTAATCTTTGAGCAATTGATAATTAAAAAGGAGTTTTTTATGAAAAAATTATTAGTATTGATAAGCATAGCCTTAGTGCTCGACTTAGTATTAGCGGGCTGTCCACAACCAACTGATGGAGGAACCTCAGAGCCAGTATTTGAAGATTATACGAGCACAACAGCAAGTATAGGTATGAAAGCCATAGCTGGTGGAGAATTTGCACGCGATAACGATGGAACAGGTTCTGGAACTGATACAATCGCTATAACTGTATCTGACTTTTACCTAGGGGAAACCGAAGTAACACAAGCCCAGTGGGCGGCAGTAATGACAGACAACCAAAGTCCAAGTAACTTTGATACAGATGTAAATCTTCCTGTTGAAAGTATAAGTTGGTATGATGCAATAGAGTTTTGCAATGCCTTAAGTGCAGCTGAAGATTTAAAAGCCTATTATGCTATAGACAAAGTAAACCAAGACTCCAATAATGAGAACAATAATGACAGTGTTAAATGGACGGTAACAATAAATGCGGGAGCAGAGGGATACCGCTTACCAACAGAGGCAGAATGGGAATATGCAGCAGGAGGCGGAGAAAGCAGTGCACGCACCATCTATGCAGCACCAATAACGGTTGATTCTGAACCAGATGGCATAGATGATAATGATGAAACAAAAAAAGTAGAAGACTATGCGTGGTATAATGTAAATGCAGGGAAAACAACACATATAGTAGGAACAGCAGGTACAGAAAGTTCAACTACCCCAAAGAGCG
>CAYJPS010000024.1:0-27435 GCA_964372135.1 uncultured Treponemataceae bacterium
ATTGTAGTGCATTACGACTTACAAATGATTTCATTTTTAAGTATGTGTTTGGGCGAGAGGATAATTCTGCAAAGCTTTTAACACTGGTAAATGCCGTTTTGGAAGACGTAGGGTTTACTCGGGTAACATCGCTTGTAATCAAAAACTCTGAGCTTCCAAAAGACACTAACTGGCTACACTCTTGTGCACTGGATATACAGGCAACAGATGAAAAGGGGCGTACGTACGATATTGAAATGCAGTTGGGGCACAAAGATAATTTTGAGTACAGGAGTATGTTGTACGGCTCAAAGTTGTATGACACGAGCTTTAAAAGTGGCGAATTATACTCTGAGCTAAAGCAGACTATCTGCATAAGCTTTGTAGATTTTGATTTGTTTGAAGGCGAAACGGAGTTTCACAGTTGCTTAGTGCACACGGAAATACACAGAAAGCATATAATGCTTATGAATGGAGTGCGACTTCATTTTATAGAAATGGGAAAGGCTAAAAACCGAGAAGGAACGTTGGCAGAACTTGTAAGGCTATTACAAGAAAGCAAACCTCAACTGGAGGAAAATATGAGTGAACTATTACAAAAAAATCCCGTGTATGAAGAAATCTATGGAGATTATTTACACTGCATAGAAGATGAACAGGCGAGGTGCGATGCTCTTTCGAGAGAAAAGTGGCTTCGGGATTATAACAGTGATATGAAGTCAAACTACAATAAGGGGCATTCTGAAGGTTTTTCACAAGGTATAGAACAAGGTATAGAACAAGGTATAGAACAAGGTATAGAACAAGTTGCGAAGAATTTATTGGCACAGGGCTTAACTGTTGAGCAGATTTCCAAAGGTACAGGATTAGACAAAGGTGCCATTGAAAGCTTAAGGTAATTAATTCCTAATTTGTAATTACGAATGCCTAATGGGGTGGGTGAAAATTATTTTGCCTTTGAAAACGGAAACAGAACAAGCATGAGGGCAGAAAAGCTAATCATTAAGACACTCATGCCAAAATTGTCTGCTATGTAACCGCCAAGGGGTGCTAGCACTATAATAAAAAGGGACTTTAATTGTGCTGATACGCTGAGCATTGTTGCCCTTTGAGATTTATCCATATTGTCATCAATAACATCGATAAAAATTGGTTTTCGAATATTTTGCCAGAAATTCACTAGTACAAAAAGAGCACATACTAACGCAGTGTATTGGATAGTAAAGCCGAGAGCTATGAGTGTTACAATAAAGAAAAAATACAAATAGTTTAATGATGTAGTGCCACCGAGAACAGCCTTTAGTTTAAACGAGTATTTTGATGCAAATGAGCTTAAAATGTTCAGAATGGTATACATTAAGCCTAGGAGGATTGATAGGTTGTCTTCTGCACTGATATTTGCAAACACAACTAAGCCTGCACCTATAATTAGAGCGCTTAAAATTGGTTGAATATAATCTTTCATTGAACTTAAAACTGCTTCAAATATTCCGTTTGCAATCAGTAGTTTTTGCAATGGTCTATTTTGCAGTAGATTATTTTTTGTTACTACCATAAGTTCTTTAAATGTCATGTGTTCAACATCTTCACCTTTGTCAAGTGATTTTGGGTAAGAGAGTACAAGGAAAAAATCTATTATGTAGGGTATTGTTGAGGCTAAGAAGATGTAGCTTGAGTTTGGAACGTTTAGTATTATTATAATACCGAGCGCAGAGCTTAATGCGCTTCCTAAAAGCGAGGTAGATCTCGTTTTTCCGTAAACGTATGTTTTATGTTTTTCCCAATTTTTTTGTTCTAGGTACGAGTATATCATTGCTTTATGGCTACCAGATCGAAATGCCTCACCTAAACCAAAAAACACCATTGCTATACTTGCTCCAAAAAATCCTTTGCTTAAAAAGAACACTATAAACGAAACGATATAAAACAAAAAGCATGCATAGAGCTCTTTTTTTCTTCCGAAATAATCTGCAATGATCCCTGACGGAATTTCAAAAACATTAATAATTATTTCTCGAACAGCAAACAATAAACCAATTTGCAATAAACTTAAATCATTTCCTGATAAGTAAATAAGTAAGTATGGTTCAAAAAACTTGAGATTTTTTAAAAATCCATAAAGGCAAAATTTCTTTATGAGAGAGTCTTTATCTATAGTTTTATGCACTTCATTTGATGGAGACATGTGTGTAGTATACAAATTAAATAATGTTAGCACAACTTAAACTACTCTTTTTTTGATTCTAAAATTGTGAAAAATATTGATACTAATGTATTTTAAAAACAGCAAAAATGACTATATTTTTAATATATTATATAGTTTTTTGCTTGTGTTTTCATAAAAACAGTGGTAAAATAATAGTATAATGAAAATTTTACGGAGGTAAAAAAAATGAAAAAACTATTCTTTGTTTTGACTGTTTTGGTTCTTGTATCTTCAATGGTTTTTGCCGGCGGATCAAGTGATTCTTCTGAGAGCGATCTACCAACAGTGCGCTTAATTACTGATGCAACAGGTATTGATGATAAATCATTTAATGCAGCTGCATGGAGAGGCGTTCTAGAGTTCTATGGTGACACATGGGAAGATCAAGCAGGACGCGGAACACTCTATGATGTTGTTACATGTCAAACACAGGACTTGTATGTTCCTAACTTAAAGCAAGCTGCAGACCGCGGTTATGATTTAATTGTAGCTACAGGTTTCACATTTGCAGATGCTGTAGGTGAAGTTGCACGAGAATATCCTGACCAACCATTCATGATTGTTGACGTAAGCTGGATTGGCGTTTCTAATGTTCAAGAGTATATTTATGCTGAAGAACAAGGTTCATTCTTAGTAGGTGCTGTTGCAGCTTTGCAAGCAATAGAAGATGGTATCGAAAATCCTAAATTTGGCTTTATCGGTGGTGTACCTGGTGGAACAATTACAAAATTTGAAGTTGGTTATATTCAAGGTCTTCGATATGTAATGCCTGATCTTCCAGATTCAGCAATTGTAGATTATTACACAAATGACTGGGGTGCTCCAGAAAAAGCTAAAACACAAGCTAAAAACTGGTATGATTCTGGTGTATACACTATTTTCTCAGCTGCAGGTGGTTCAGGAAATGGAACAATTGCACAAGCTAAAGAATACCGAGTACAAGGGAAAAATGTATGGGCAATTGGTGTAGACTCTGACCAACATGCTGAAGGTATTTATGAAGGCGATAAATCAGCAGTATTAACATCTATGTTAAAAATGGTTGAAACATCTGCTATGATGTCTTTAACAGATATCAAAGATGGAACCTTTACTGGTGGAGTTATTGAACTTGATATGGCTGCAAATGGTGTTGGTTATGCTACAACAAATTCAGAATTATCTGATGATATTATTGATGCTGTAGAAGACATTAAAGCTGATATTATTTCAGGCGACATCATGGTATACAAAACATATGCTGATTCTCTAGCTGCTGGTCTTGTACCTGCTGGTTTAGGAGCAAAAGACGACTAGGAAATAATTCCTAATTCGTAATTATGAATTACGAATAGGTGATGTTTATGTTGCGACATGGACTCGTTCTACTCACTTTGCTACTCTTCTTAGAGTAGGGAGCGTAGCGAGCTACGTCGCCTAACTGTACTAGTAAGCTCGTTTAGCATAGCTAAACGAGATAGCAAAAATTGGCAGGACCCGTTTATCGTTCTTCCTGTGCTACTTAGAGCAGGGAGCGAAGCGAGCTTCGCCAATTTTTGCGTACGTTAGGGATTGTAGGGGCCGCGTAGCGGTTCGCGCTTTTCTGTTGGGGCGCTCCCTGTGTGGGCGCCCGCATAAAGCGCGAATGAAGCGTTAGCGCAACCCCGAAAAGCCCGACCCCGCCTATGGCGGGGGAACGCCCTTAAAAAAATTGGACTTTACTTACATGAATGAAAATATTATAGAAATGGTTGGGATTACCAAAACGTTTCCCGGTGTTGTTGCTAATGATAATGTTACTGTAACGGTGAAAAAAAATGAGGTTTTATCTCTCCTAGGTGAAAATGGAGCGGGTAAATCTACTTTGATGTCTATTCTTTTTGGATCGTATGCTGCTGACAAGGGAACCATTTCTGTGAATGGAAAGCAAGTTTCCATAAAGAATTCAAACGATGCAACTGACCTTGGCATAGGAATGGTTCATCAACATTTTAAGCTTGTTCACAATTATACTGTTACTGAAAATATTGTTTTGGGTCTTGAATCTACCAATCGTTTTGGGATTCTTGATTTAAAGGGTGCCGAAAAGCGTGTTCAAGAGCTTTCGGAAAAATATGGCCTTATGGTCAATCCAAGTGCAAAAATTGAAGATATCACCGTTGGTATGCAACAACGGGTTGAAATATTAAAGGTGCTTTACAGAAATGCAAATATAATCATTTTTGATGAACCTACTGCTGTTCTTACTCCACAAGAAATAGATGAGTTAATTAACATTATTCGTCTTTTGAAAGAAGAGGGTAAGACGATTATTATTATTACTCATAAATTAAAAGAAATTAAAGCTGTTGCTGACAGGTGTACTGTTTTGAGACGGGGAAAACTTATTGACACCGTAACGGTTGCCGATGTTACTGAACATGATCTTGCAGAGATGATGGTTGGTAAGGCGGTTAATTTCTTTATTGATAAAGAAAAGGCTAATCCTTCGAGGACTGTTTTAGGCTTAAAGCATGTTTCTGTTAAAGATTCTCGCGGGCAACTTGCTGTAAATGATTTAACGCTGGGTGTGAGGGCTGGTGAAATTGTTGGTATTGCTGGTGTTGATGGGAACGGGCAATCAGAGCTCATATATGCCATTACAGGGCTTTCACCACTTGAGTCTGGTCAAATATTCTTAAATGGAAATGATATATCTAAATACTCAATTAGGAAGCGCATAGAGGCTGGTATTTCTCATATTCCAGAAGACCGGCACAAGCATGGCTTTGTATCTGAGTTTTCGGTTGCTGAAAACATTGTAATAAAAAATTATTATAAAGCTCCATACAGTCAACGTTTTGGAGTATTGAATTTTGGGGCTATGGAAAAAAAGGCCGAAAAGCTTATTCATGACTTTGATATAAGGGCAGGTAGGGGTGCTTTAACTTCTACTGGGAGTATGTCTGGTGGAAATCAGCAAAAGCTTATTATTGCTCGAGAGGTAGAATTGGCACCTGAAGTTTTCGTTGTTGCTCAACCGACAAGAGGTTTGGATGTTGGAGCAATTTCATATATTAGAAAACGTATTATAGAAATCAGAGACCAGGGTGCTGCTGTTTTACTTATTTCATTTGAACTGGATGAAATTATGAATTTATGTGATAGAATTGCAACCATTTCTAAAGGGTCTATTGTTGGGCTTTCAAATGCTGGAGAAGTAACTGAGCGGGAGATAGGTGCTATGATGGCTGGTGCAAAAAAACAAAGTGATGAGGTGGTGGCATAATGAAGCAAAAATCTATTAAAAACATTGATTATAATCGCCATGCCTTTGTGAATTTTTTGTTACACTCCGATTCAGCTGTTTCGGTATTGGTAGTTCTATTAGGCTTTTTCGTAGGATCTGTACTTGTTTTACTTGTAGGAAGAAACCCCTTGGGGATGTATGAGTCTTTTTTACAAGTTTTAACGGGTATATTCTGGAACAATCGCGGTGAGATGCGCTGGGAAATTCGTTATGTGGGTGAATGGATAAATATTTCTGTTCCATATATTTTATGTGGTTTAACAATGGGCTTTGCCGCTCGAGCAGGGCTTTTTAATATTGGAGGCGAGGGCCAGTATTTGGCAGGACTTACTGTTGCTACTGTAGTAGGGCTTTATGGTCCGCAAGTGCTAGGCATACATTGGTTACTTGCAGTATTACTTGCCGTGTTAGCAGGCGCTCTTTGGGGTGGTCTTGTTGGCTTTTTGAAAGCTAAGTTTGAAGTTTCAGAGGTTGTAGCTACTATTATGCTTAACTACATAGCCTTGTATTTGGCTAGGATAGTGTTGCTACGCATACCGGGTTCTAATACGTATCAAACGCCAAACTTTCCAGAAACTGCCTCAATTCGTTTTGATTTTTTTGATATGATTACCAATACTTCTAAAATGAATTTGAGTATATTTTTTGTTGCTATTGCAGTTGTATTGTATTGGTTTTTAATGGAAAAAACAAATTTAGGATTTGGGTTACGTGCAACAGGTTTTAATAAGGATGCAGCAATGTGTTCAGGTATTCCTGTTGTTAAGAGTATTGTATTGGCTATGGCAATTTCAGGAGCTTTTGCAGGTCTTGCTGGTGCATCTGTTGCGCTAGGTTCGTTTGAGTTTGGTCGGATTCCTGCTGTACTAGAAGGCTATGGTTTTGCAGGTATTGCTGTAGCCCTTGTAGGTAACTCTACAGCTGGAGGGACGCTTGTTGCGGGCTTACTTTTTGGTATGTTAGCTCGTGCTCAAGGTATTATGCAAGAAAATGGTATTCCAAAAGAGATTACACTTATTATACAAGGTCTTATTGTTGTATTTATTGCTCTTAGGGCAGGATTGAAAATGTATTTAGCCTATCAACAAAAGAAAGAGCTTGAAAAGTCGCTTTCAGAAGCACAATCTAAAACGGGAGGAAATGAATAATGGATGTTTTACTTGGGATGATTCCTTCAATTTTTATGATTGTAGCTCCGATTTTAATTGCTGCTACTGGTGGTATGATATGCGAAAAGTCAGGTGTTGTTAACATTGCATTGGAAGGCTTAATGGGTATGGGCGCTTTTACGGCTGCTGCTACTCACGTATTGCTTGAAACTGGTTTTGCTGGTTCTATTTGGGTTGCATTATTTTTTGGTGCAATTTCGGGAGGGGCATTTTCACTCATTCATGCATATGCAGCCGTTTCGTTGAATGCAGACCAAACAATTTCTGGTACAGGTATAAATCTTCTTTCAACAGGTTTAACCGTATTTTTTTCACAAATCTTATTTAATGCAGACAGAACGAGGCAATATCAACTAGGGATGCTACCTGGAGCTTTTGGTATTTATCCTACGGCAATAATTGCCCTTGTTGTAATTGTTTGTGCATGGTTTTTTCTTTACAAGATACCGTTTGGCCTAAGACTCAGAGCTTGTGGCGAGCATCCACATGCTGTTGAATCTGCTGGTGTTCCTGTGCGTAAAATGCGCTACATAGCCGTTATTATTTCGGGTGTATTAGCAGGGCTTGCAGGAGGATGTTTAGTTCTTACTCAAACTATTCAATACACTGCAAACACTATTAATGGAGCAGGTTTTATTGCCATAGCTGCAGTTTCCTTCGGACGTTGGAGACCATTGGGCATTACAGGCTCTTCATTATTGTTTGGCTTTGCAGTTGCATTTGCCATTTATGTTGTAAATATTCCATCGTTACGAGATTTATTTCCATCGGAGTTTTTTAGTTTGTTGCCATATGCAATTACACTTCTTGCCCTTGTAATATTTAGTGGAAAAAATTATGCTCCGAGGGTTGCAGGAAAACCGTATGTGCAGGGTGCTAGTTAATGATAAGTAAAGATTTTGTTTTAAAACTCTTTGAAGGTTTTTCGATTGAACGCTGGACAGATTTGGTGCGCCCTTTTGATTTAATTGAAATGGATAAGTCGAGCGAAAAAATGGTTATTGCCTACATGATTGCAAAATTTGAAGAGCAAGATGGAAAAACCGTTGACTGGGATTGGCTTATTTATGCTTCTCTTTTTGATATTTTAAGAAAAATAGCTCTCTGTGATATTAAGTCGCCCTTGCAAAGTCGTATAAAAAATGATTATCCGCAAGAGTATGAGCGATTAAATGAGTGGATTCTTTTGCAATATAAAGATTTGATGAAAGATGATGAAGAGCTTTTTGAAAGATTTACTCTTTACACGAGAGAGCAAAATAATAAAAATAGGACTGTAACGCTTACAGAGCGAATTTTAAAAGCTGCTCACAAATATTCAGCTTTGCGCGAGTTTGAGATGCTTGCTGTAGTGAATGAAGACTTTCGATTAAAAAATATTAAGCGCGATATATATGGCGATATACAACCTTTTTTAGATTTAAAAGGTTTACAACTATTGATGATGAAACAGCGACCGTATGAGTTTTTAATGATTATTGAGCAGCTTCGGTTTCAAGTAAGGTGGAATCAAACACCGCGTGTTCCTAAAACGACCGTGTTGGGGCACTCTTTTTTTGTGGCTATCTTAACGCTTTTGTTGAGCCGACAATCTGCAAAGGTATATGGAACAGAGACGGGAGAAGACTTTGCTTTTTGTTCAAAAAGAATTTTTAATAATTATTTTTCGGCACTTTTTCATGACTTACCAGAGGCTGTTACGCGAGACATTATTTCTCCAGTAAAGCAAGCTACAGATACGCTTTCTTCAATTGTAAAACAAATTGAAGCGGAAATGATTGAAGCAGAGCTTATTCCTTTAATGGAAAAATTTTATGTTGATGAGCTTGTGTATTTTACCGATGACGAGTTTGAAAACCGGATTTTGTTTGATTCTCCAAAGGGTAAAATTACGCTTCCAGATATTTCTTTCGACGATTTATGCGAAAAATATAACACAGATGGGTATTCTCCCGTGGATGGCAAGCTTGTTCGCTGTGCTGATCATATAGCAGCCTTTGTAGAAGCTCATAGCTCAATTAGTCATGGTATAACATCAAAACAGCTTACTACTGGTAAAGAGAATCTTACGAAATTGTATACTGGAAATGTTATTAGTGGTATTGATGTTCATTCATTTTTTGCTTCTTTTGGGTAAATATCGCTAAAAAATATTCCGATACTATAGTGTATGAAAAATAAATATCTTCTTATGATATGCATTAGCGTATTATGTATAAGCTATACACTCGTGTCTCAAACCATTACACACACTGTAGAAAAGTCTGAAACGCTTTATTCTCTCAGTAGAAAGTATGGAGTAACTGTTCAAGAAATTCAAAATGCTAATAATATGGGATCTAGCAATGCCATTTCAATTGGTCAAAGACTTGTTATTCCAAACCAAGCATCTAATCAAAGTTCTAGTTCTGCTTCTAGTACTACGAGCTATAATGAATATACGGTTATAGCAGGTGATACCCTCTATAGTATTTCACGCAAAAATAATCTTTCAGTAGATGAACTTCGAAATATAAATAATTTATCTGCAACATCTGTTTTAAAAATAGGGCAAGTATTAAAAGTACCAAGTAGCCAATCAATTACAACTGCACCTACTACACCTGCGCCTACTGTACCATCATTACCAATTTCTGCCGAAGACCCTAGAGAAATTAGTAATAAAAGGGGAGACACATCGTTAGTATGGCCGGTGAAGGCAACCGAAGTAAACTATGTAACAGGAAAAATATCTGGTGTTGCATTGACGGGCGCAGAAGGTGAGCAAGTAAAAGCGATTCGCTCTGGTACCGTTTTGTTTAGTGGAATGTACAGAGGTTTTGGCCAAGTGGTTTTTGTACAAGATACAACTGGACACATTTATGTGTATACAGGGCTCAGCACTCTTTCTGTTGATAAGGGCGACCACGTAGCTTATGGCACAGTACTCGGGAATATTGGACATGATGCGTTATCAGGTAAAGACAGAATGAATTTTATGGTGTATAAGAATAATAAGCCACTGGATCCAGCTACGGCACCGAGGGGATAATTAAATAATTCCTAATTCCTAATGGTGTGGGTAGAGCGGGGTAGAAAGAGGAACCACAGATTAGTGGGATTTCTTTGTAATTACGAATTAGGAATTAGGAATTAGGAATTAGGAATTATAATGACCAGTCTTGGTGGTAGATGCAAAGATAAAGATTTTTACATGCACGAAGGAGATTCTTCCTGCAGCCTAGCAAAAAGCAAAAATCAGAATGACATGCAAGATTTTCATTCGATATAACCGATAAAAAATATATAATCGTATTTTTATAAGATATACCAAATACTTTTAACTATTTCTTGACTATATTCGATATATCGGTTAAAATATATTCAAGAGGTAATTAACATGATACATAGACCTTACTATCTTGATAGCGTTAAACCATTTATGAATAAAGACCTTGTTAAGGTTTTTACTGGTATTAGGCGGTGTGGAAAATCCATGATGCTTAACTTAGTTAAGCAAGAACTATTACATAGTGGTGTTAATGAAGAACAGTGTATTTGTATAAATTTTGAAAACCTTGAATGCGCACATCTTCTAGACGCAGTATCTTTACATAATGAAATTATGGAACGTGCAAAGAATTTAAACGGAATGGTCTATGTTTTTTTAGATGAAATTCAAGATGTTGTTGACTGGGAACGCTGCGTAAACTCTCTTCGTTCAAAGAAAACTTTTGATGTGTATATCACCGGTTCTAATGCAAAGCTTTTATCGGGTGAACTTGCAACCCATCTTGCAGGGCGCTATATAGAGTTTACCATATATCCATTTTCATTTAGTGAATTTATTGACTTGCATGCCAGTATTTTTAAGAATGACAGTGATTATAATCCTACAAAAAGAGAATTGTTTTTAATGTATGTAATGCTGGGTGGTATGCCTTACTTAGGCCATTTGCAGTTTAATTCTGTATCGAGTAAGCAATATTTAGAGGATGTTTTTAACTCTATTGTATTAAAAGACATTGTAAAAAGGCATGCAATTAGGGATGTCGACTTACTTGAAAGAATTGTTCGTTATGTGTGCATTAATGTTGGCAATACCTTTTCTGCTTCTTCTCTTTCTAAGTATTTTTTAAGCGAAAATCGTAAGGTTTCAGTAGAGACAATTTTAAATTACTTGCAAGCGTGTGAGGATGCTTTTTTATTGTATAGGTCAAAACGTGAAGATGTGCGTGGGAAGAGGGTGCTTTCTACGCAAGAAAAATACTTTATTGCAGATCATGGGCTAAGAACGGCAGTGGTAAATGAATCATCATCTGATATTCAGCTTGTGCTTGAAAACATTGTGTACATGGAGTTACGCAGACGAAAGTACAAGGTTTATGTCGGAAAAGTTGGGGACAAAGAAGTTGACTTTGTTGCCGAGCGATATGGTGAGCGCATGTATATTCAAGTAAGCTACCTTTTATTATCAGAGCAAACAACAGAGCGCGAGTTTTCAGCATTTGACGGAATTGACGATCATTATCCAAAGTATGTGCTTTCTATGGATGATTTTAATATGAGTCAAAATGGTATACGGCACATGCATGTAATGGACTTTTTACTGGACTATTCCTAGTGATGGTTAATGCTTGTGAAACCATTAATAATTGTGTAGTTGAACAATCACTAATTATCTAAAACACTAATTCCAATACTTCTTCAATTCTGGAAACTGGGTGGAAGGTAATACCTTTTTTTACATGTTCTGGAATATCGTCTAGGTCTCTTTCGTTTTGCTTTGGAATAATAATTTGTTTGATGCCATTCCTTCTAGCTGCAACCGTTTTCTCTTTAAGCCCACCAATTGCCAAAACTTGGCCAGTTAACGATAATTCACCTGTCATTGCAATATTTTTCTTAATAGCCTTATTTTTTAATAACGACAGGAGTGTCGTAACCATTGTAATCCCTGCCGACGGTCCATCCTTTGGAGTAGCACCTTCAGGTATATGTAAGTGGATAGTATTTTTCGTAAAGAACTCAAGGTCTTTTATGTTGTGCTTTAATGAGTAAGAGCGAACCCATGTCATTGCTATGCTTGCAGATTCTTTCATTACATCTCCCATTTTACCGGTGAGCTTTAAACCTTCTTTGCCCTCTACACTAATTGCCTCTAAAAGAAGTGTATCGCCTCCCATACTTGTCCATGCAAGCCCTATTGCAGTACCTGGTATTTCAGCTTTTTTCTTATCATCTTCTTCGCTAAAACGTGGTTTTCCTAAGTACTTTGCTATATCTTCAATGGTTGGAGTAAAGGAAATATCAAGTAATGTTTTAACTTCTTTTTGGACATTTTTTTCATCATCTCCAATAACGGCTTTTTTTGTCTTTTTCTTACCAGAAGGATTATTCTTTTTTAAATCTTCTAGCGCTTTTTCATGTTCTTTTTTCGAATCCATTTGTATTTTTAAAAGTTCATCCACTTTTTTTTCTGTTTCTGGATTAGATAATAGTTCTGTTGCAAACTTTCTATGTATCTTATCTAGGTTTTTTTCTAAATTTCGCACTCCCGCTTCTCTTGCATAAGAGTTTGCAATATACAATAGGGTGTTGTTATCGTAACGAACTTGGTTTTTGAAAAGACCATTTTTTGAAAGACTTTTAGGCACAAGGTATTTTTTTGCTATTGCAACTTTTTCTTGTGCGATATAGCCTGATAAATGGATTATTTCAGCCCTATCTCTAAGTGGAGCAGGGATTCCTTCAAGAGTGTTTGCTGTGAGAATGAATAAAATATTTGATGCATCAAAAGGAACATCTAAATAGTGATCTCTAAAATCTTTATTTTGTTCAGGGTCAAGGACTTCTAAAAGTGCACTTGACGGATCTCCGTGATAGCTTGAACCCATTTTGTCTATTTCGTCAATTAAAAATACTGGAGACTTTGATTTAACAATTTTTAAACCTTGGATAATTTTTCCAGGCATTGCTCCAATGTATGTTCTCCTATGTCCCTTAATTTCAGCTTCATCTTTCATACCACCAACAGAAAACCTGAAAAAAGGTTTATTCATTGCCTTAGCAATAGAATGGCCTACACTCGTTTTTCCAACCCCAGGAGGTCCAACAAGCAGGATAATAGATCCTTTGCTGTCATTTTTTAGCTTTCTCACAGCTAAGTATTCTATTATACGTTTTTTTACATCATCGAGACCATAGTGATCATTATCTAAAATCTCTTTTGCTGTTGTAAGGCTATATTTTTCTTGATCTGCGTCCAGCCATGGGAGAGACAAAATGGTTTCGAGATACGTCCGAGTAATCATGTAATCGCCAGAATGGGGATCCATTAGATTAAACTTTTCAAGTTCGTTAGTAACCGTCTCTAATAGTTCTCCCTCAAAATTAAATGCGTCAATCTTTTCTTTAAATTTTTGGTAATCAGATGATTTCGCATCGCTTACAAGGCCGAGTTCTTCTTTTATAGATTTTAATTCTTCACGTAAAAAGTACTCACGTTGATTTTTTTCAATTTTTTCATTCAGCTCAGATTGTACTTTTTTTTGAATACGCAGCAATTCTTGTTCTTTTTTTATAAACACTAAGACTGTTTCCATTCTTCTTGGAATGTTTTGCATTTCTAATATGCGTTGTTGGTCTTCTTTTTCTATATTTAAAATAGAAGCGATAAAGTCTGCAATTTTCCCAGGATGATCTATGTTTATCATATTGAGGCGCATTTCTTCAGAGAATAATGGATTATTTTCTGAAATTTCTTTCATTTCACTAATAAGCGTGCGTGTTAGGGCTTTTACTTTAAAACTTTGCTCTTCAGTATCATCGAGATAATTTATGGCTGCGATAATTGGATTTGTTAGATTAACTTGATCTATGATTCTAAAGCGTTTAAGGGTAGAGATAAAAATATTTACACCACCATCAGGCAAGTTAATTTTTTTTATAATTTTGGCAACCGTTCCTACGCTATGAAGATCATGTAATGTTGGTTTTTCAGCTTCGTTTTTTAATAAAACAATGCCAATGTGCCCTCCATCTTGATATGCTTCTTCTACGACTTGAACATCTTCGTTAGAACTAATCATTAACGGGGTAAAGATCCCTGGAAAAATAGGACGTCCTTGTATTGGTAAGATTCGCATTGTATTTGAAGGTGGTTGTTCAACTGGTATTATTATTTTTTCGGACATTACGTGCTCCTAATAGTTTAAAATCGTTATATTAAATATAGCTAAATTTGCATCTAAAAACAAGCGAATTTGTAAAAAAATTATATTTATATGAATAAGGAACCACAGATTACACAGATATATGGGATTTCTGTTGGAAGTGCTATATAAATTTTTAACAAATATAAAGATAAAAACATGCCAAAAATATACATTTTTTTTGCTTGTACTATTTTGGTGGTATTTGCAATAAAGATTTAATAGTCAAAAATAATAATCTGTGCCATTCTTGCGTAATCTGTGGTTTTAAAAGTGTACCAACTAAGAATTAAAAATTATAATAGAAATCTGTGGATAGCTTTTATATGCATAGCTAATTGTAAAATTAATTTTAATGTGCTATTATATATTTATGAAAAATTCTTTGGTATCTGCAGGCTTAAAGTTATCTATTCTTACACTTGTTTCTCGCCTTTTGGGCTTAGTGCGTGAAATGACAAAGGCTCATTTTTTAGGTACGTCATTTCTTGCAGATGGCTTTGGTATTGCGTTTATGATACCAAATCTTTTAAGACGACTATTTGCAGAGAATTCTATTTCTGTTGCGTTTATTCCAACTTTTAAGTCATATTTAGAAGACAAGACAATTGAAAAAGATGATTTAAGGCAATTTATTTGCGCTACCTTTACTTTAGTGAGTTTTTTAACAGCAACTATTGTTATAATTGGGATATTTATTACTCCTTATATTCTTCCTTTTTTTGTAGAAAATCCTTCTGCTGCAATTATCGAAGAAATGACATTGCTAACACGAATAATGTTTCCGTATCTTTTTGTTATTTCTGTTGCGGCATTTTTTCAAGGAATCTTAAACGGTGTTAAAGTTTTTATGCCGTCGGGATTTACACCTATTCTATTTAATATAGCTGTTATTGGCGCAACCTATTTGTTGTCACCGTATTCGCAAAATCCAGCTCGCGCAATGTCGATTGGTGTATTAATAGGTGGTATTTTTCAAGCTATGTTTCAATTACCTTTTGTGCTTAATGCTGGCTTTCGTCCGTTTTTTGTAGGGTTAAAAAAAGCATTTCAAAATCCAGGTACAAAAAAAGTTCTATCGCTGATAGCACCAACTGTTGCAGGAATGGCAATATATCAGCTAAATGATGTGGTATCCACAATTTTAGCGGGTAGGCAGGGTGTTGGTATTGTGTCTAGTTTGCAGTATTCTATACGTTTGCAAGAATTAATTCTTGGCATCTTTGTCGTTTCAATAGGAACCGTAATTTTACCCGACCTATCGAGTTTTGCTAAAAACAAAGATTGGGAGTCTTTTAATTCTATATTGTTAAAAGCCACGCGCATAATAGGAATTGTAACGATACCTATTACTTTTTTTGCTCTCGCTTTTGGTGAAAATATTATTCGGCTAGTGTATGAATCAAACCAATTTTCTGAAACATCTGTGATGCTCACTTTAAATGCCTTTGTTTTTCACATAGCAGGACTTTATTTTATTGGCCTAAATAGAATCATTGCGCCAGCATTTTATGCTCAACAAAACACAAAATTACCAACACTAGCAGGAATAATTGGTTTTGCCGCAAACATTGTATTAGCTATAGTGCTTGTAAGATACATGAGCGGGGGCGGTATTGCACTTGCACTAAGCTTAGCTAGTTTTATTAATACCGTAATGCTTTTTGTTTTTTTGCGCAAGAATGCATTTGTTTCGCTAAAGACATTGTTAGTATCAAACTGCATCTATGCTCTTAAGCTTGTTGCCTTTTCAATATTATCTCTCATTATTGTGCACAATGTAAAAGATGTGCTTTTTAAAGTGTTCTCTCCTTACCATCGTTTTATTGCGCAAGGCGTACCACTGTTTATATGCGCTCTTATTTTTGGCGTAATAGGAGTGTTATTTTTATATTTAAGTCGCGACAAACTTCTCTTTTCACTGTTAAAAAGAGAAAAATAGGTACACTGTAATGGTTTTATTTCTTTTTTACAAATATCGTTTTTCTAAATGTAAGAAACAGAATTAAGGATGTTGTTGCGGAAAGAATATCACTAATTGGTTCTGCTACAAGAACACCCCAAAAACCTAAGTCAGTCACTCTTGGTATGATAAGAGCCAGAGGAGTGAGCAAGATTATTTTCCTAAGCATAGCAAGGAATACAGAAATTTTTGCGCGTCCGGTTGCAACAAAGGCTTGTTGACATGCCATTTGTATTCCCATAAAAGCCATACCAAATATATATAATCGTAGCGCATTTACACCAAGGCTAATGAGTTCCACATCATCAGTAAACAGTCCTATAAATTTTTGCGGATATAGTAACATTATAGCAACCATGCATGTTGCAAAAATGCAATTAATAAGTAGTAGCCATTTAAAAGTCTCTTTTGCCCGACTGGAATTTCCAGCTCCATAATTATAACTTATTATTGGCTGCGCACCTTGTCCAAGCCCCATAATAGGCAAAAAGACTATTTGCATTAAGCTAAAAAAGATAGCCATTAATGCAACATGCATGTCGCCACCATAGAATTGCATACTCTTGTTAAAGACAAGCTGTATGAGGCTTTCTGTTGATTGCATAATAAAAGTTGAAATACCTAGTGAAAAAATTGATTTAAGAATTAATGAAGAAAGGGCAAGGTTTTCTTTTCTTACACGCAAATAACTTTTTTTCCCAAGTAGAAAACTTAGAACCCACATTGCAGATACGGCTTGGCTGATGACCGTTGCGAGAGCTGCTCCTTTAACACCCATTCCAAAATAAAATATAAATATGGGGTCCAAAATTATATTTAAAATACAGCCAATTAAAACAGTCATCATGCTTGTTTTTGCAAAGCCTTGATTAGTAATAAACATATTTAGACCGAGTGTTGTTTGCACAAAAATGGTTCCAAAGAGATAAATAGATAAATATCCAGATGCAAACTCGATAGTGTTTTCACTAGCTCCAAATGCAAACAGCAATGGTTCTCTGAAAATCATAAAAACAATGGTAAGAATGATAGAGGTAGAAATAATTAAAGTTATTGCGTTTCCGAGAAGTTTTTCTGCAGTGTTGTTATCTTTTGCACCCATAGCTATCGCTGCTCTAGTTGCACCTCCAACTCCAATGAGAGAAGCAAAGGCTATAATTAAAGATATAATAGGAAAAGAAACTCCCAACCCTGCTAAAGCAAGAGCGCTTACGTCAGGAATACGCCCAACGAAAATTCTGTCGACAACATTATATAATAGCTGTACAAGCTGCGCTAAAACAGTTGGAATTGCCATTCTTAAAATTAATGGAACTATAGGGGTAGTTTCTAAATGATTTTTTTGCATGTCACATTATATAGTGATGCTTAAAATCAGTCAATACTATAAGATTTTGGTATTTTAATAGGGCTATGGAGTGTCGGGCAGCCCAGTTCCATATTGAACTTTTTTTCAGCCCCTATTGTTGTAATTGGTCCGTGCCCTGGAAATACCACTGTAGCATCATCATGGATAAAAAGCTTTGTTTGGATGTTGGTAACTAATAATTTTTTCGCGTAAGGATTCGTAGTCGGCCCAATTGTGCCTGATAATAGGGCATCTCCCGTAAATATGCTGTTTCCTATTTTGTATGCCATTGAGTCAGGTGTATGTCCAGTAATTGAAAAATAGCTAATATTCAAAGACGCAATTTTTAAAATACCATCTCTTCGTAAAATATTTGCATCTGAGTGCATTAATTCCGAGTACGCGCCGTAAACCGTTGGCTGATAAATTTTTTGCAGCGCTAACAATCCTTCAGTCAGTGAAGCATGACTATGGGTTACAAGTACTGCTACAAGAGTGTAGTTTTCATTTTCTATATGTTCAATCATTTTAGGTGTTATTTTACCCGGGTCTATAATAATAGCTTCGTTTGTAATGGTGTTAATTACGATATACGAGTTATAACCGCTTACGTGATTTCTGTGGCAATATATTTTCATTATTTTTTTACCTCATAATTAAGCACTGCTAATTCATTTGCGTCAAACCATGCCTCACGGGTATTAGAAGATTTAAATGAAACATTTTCTTGCTTACTTTTAAAAAAACATGTTTTTTTAATATTACAATTTCGGATAGTTGTGTCTGATAAATTTGCTCGAATAAATGAAGTTCCGAATAAATCTGAATCGTCAAATGAAGAATCTAATGTTGTGATACCATTAAAATTGCAATTAAGTATATCCGAGTTTATTAGAGAAGATTTGGAAAATGTACTTCCCGCAAAAGATGAAAAGTGTAGGCTGCTCCCTGTTATACTACATTCAGAGAAAAAGGAATACTCAGTAATGCACATTCTCATTCTACATCCATCAAATGTTACATTATTAAAAGTGCAGTGTTGAAAATAACAAGCATAAAATTTTTTCTTTGAAAAGTCTAGATTTTCAAATTCAACGTTTTCTATAATTAATCCTACAACTTTTTCAGTGTTAATAATATACTTTTTTAATTCCTCTTTTGATATTTTGGGATTTTCAAACATCGTTATCTTACTCCTATCAATCGTCAGTACATATAGTATATCATGAAATACAGTGTATGGGCAAGTTAAAAAACACAAAACATGACTTGAACATATTTTGTCAAAAGGGTATGATAGGGAATGTGTTATAAATGTTCAAATGTACTTGATATTGCTTCGCCTATATCTCGTACAGCAGTTTGCTCTTATTGTGGCGCAGATGTGAGGTGCTGCAAAAACTGTGTACACTTTTCGCTCGGATCTCACTATGATTGTAAGGAACATGTCGATGAGCTTATTGTTGATAAAGAAAGAGCAAATTTTTGTGATTGGTTTTTATTAAATAAATCTTCTGCTCAGGAGCAAGCATTTAATAAGAAAATCGACGATGCTAAAAATCAGTTTAATTCACTGTTTGGAGATTAATTTTGCCAAAAGACGTAGACTTTATTTTTTTTGATTCTGGTACTGGTGGCTTACCGTATATGCGGCTACTTATGGAAAAATCTCCAAAAGCAGCGTGTGTATATTTAGCAGATGCAAAAAATTTCCCCTATGGAGAAAAAACACCAGCCGAAATTACCTTAGTTGCATGTACGGCACTAATGAGTATTTTTAAACTATACCGTCCTAAAGCAGTTGTAATTAGCTGTAACACACTTTCAATAATTGCATTAGATTTTTTTAGAAAACAGTTTCCCAATATTGCCTTTGTGGGTACTGTTCCCGCAATAAAATTAGCAGGAGAACAGTCTAAAAATAGGCGTATAGGTCTTCTAGCAACTAATAGAACTGTTGAAAGCGATTATGTACAACAGCTTATACATGATTTTGCATCTGACTGCGAAATTACATTTCGTGGCGATCCAAGTCTTATTTCATTTATAGAAAACTCATTTTTTTTCGCTAGTGATATACAAAAGGAAGATGCGGTGCGTCCTTCAATAGACTTTTTTAAGAATCACAAAGTTGACACTATTGTTTTAGGTTGCACACACTTCTTGCATATTGTTGATATTTCCGCAAAGCTTGGTGGACCCGAAATAAAAATAATTGACTCATGCGCAGGAGTGGTAAAGCAAGCGCTCAAAGTAGCTTCAGTAGATGAATCTGTTACGAAGGAAGATTTTTCTCCAATTTTTTATGTAACAGGACATGAAGACAGTCATGATGAAACAGATTTTCAAGACCGTTATCAAAAAATTGCAGAAAAAATGGGTATTAGATACGGTGGGGTAATTAATTCCTAATTCCAAATTAGGAATTAGGAATTAAAGAAATTTATACATTGTCCAACACTGAATAAATTTCTTTTTCAATGCTGTCGCAAAGTGCTGAAGCAGATTCTTTTGCATCTTTTAGAGTTGTAGCAATAGGTTCAACACAATTAATATAGAATTTAATTTTTGGTTCAGTTCCACTTGGACGAGCACTTACAACGGTTCCTCCGTCAAGGAAAAACTGGAGTACATTGCTGGAAGGTAGTTCAATCTTTGTTTTTGCACTTGGATTGGCTGGGTTAAAGGTATTTCCTTCTCCCACATCTCGAATTGTATTTACTGTTTTTCCACCAAGAGTTTTTAAACCTTCTGATCGTAGCTTTGCCATAAGGTTTTTCATTGTTTGTGTTCCAGAAGACCCTAGGAAATCTTTTGCTATTGATCTATCTTCATAATATCCATATTCTGTATACAATTGGTCAAGTCTTTCAAGTAAACTTATACCCTTAGAACGCCAGTAGAGTGTCATTTCTGCACACATTGCTGCGGCTGATACTCCATCTTTATCGCGTACATCAGTTTCAACATTATAGCCATAGCTTTCTTCAAAGCCAAAAATATATTCTTTTCCTGTTTTTGTTTCAAAATCATGCATCACTGTTGCAATCCACTTAAAACCTGTTAAACATTCTTCTAGGTGTACACCATTCTTTTTTGCTATTGCATCCACCATTGGGGAAGTAACAATAGATCTAATAAGTCCAGGATTTTTTGGCATCTTTCCAAGTTCTTTTCTTGATAAAATAATATAATCAGTTAAAAGAACACCCATTTGATTTCCTGTTATAAGTACATAGTTTCCATCTTTATCTGGAACAGCAGAGCCGAATCGGTCAGCATCTGGGTCTGTTGCCATAACAACATCGGCTTTTTCTTTTTTTGCTAATTCAATAGCCATTTTAAGTGCTGGTGCTTCTTCTGGATTTGGTTTTGCAACCGTTGGGAAGTTTCCATCTGGGCTTCTTTGTTCAGGCACAGTGATTACAGTCAGACCTAAATCGCCTAACACTTTTTCTACATGCATTGCGCCTGTTCCGTGTAGAGGTGTATAAACTACGCGCACTTCTTTTGCTTTTTCTTTTATAAGTTCAGGACGGAAAAGCTGTTCTTTGCACATTGCCCAATATTTATCATCTATTTCAGAATCAATCATGACAAGTTTTCCTTGTGCTATAGCATCCTCTTTTGAAATTGTTTTCACTTCTGATACTTTATTCACTTCGTCTATAATTCCAACATCGTGCGGTTCGGTTACTTGAGCTCCATCTAACCAATACGCTTTGTATCCATTGTACTGCGGAGGGTTATGAGAGGCTGTTACAACAACTCCTGTAACGCACCCAAGTTCACGAATAGCATATGATAATTCTGGAGTAGGGCGGAGTCCTGTGAAGAGATATGTTTTAAAGCCATTTGCACAAAAGATAAGGGCTGCATTTAATGCAAATACATCAGAGTAGCGTCTTGAATCATAGGCGATAACCGCAGATAAAGTACCATCTTTAGCTTTTTCTGGGAGGGCTTTTATGCAGTATGTTGCTAAGCCTTGGGTTGCCTTGTTTATTACAAGCGAGTTCATGCGGTTTGTTCCTCCGCCAATTATTCCTCTAAGACCACCCGTTCCAAACTCGAGGTTTTGATAAAATCTATCTTCGAGTTCTTTTACATCATCATTTGCTATTAAATCAATAACTTCTTGTTTAAATTCATCGTTTTTTTCTTCAACAATGTATGCATTTGCTCTTTGCCAAATGTCTTCTTTGTTCATAATTAACTCCTTAAATTATATAGTTGAAATTCCAAATATTATAAAAAACTGCGCTGCTAAATAGGTTAGCATAACAATAAATCTATGTAATGGAAATGTTTTTACAAAAATTGTTCGTGATAAAATTGCATCTGAAACAAGAAATAAAGTACTTCCTATAAATAAATACAATACACTTGAAGGCACATTTGAAAATTCATGCTGCAAGCTATATCCTGCAAGTATAAAGAAAGCTACAGCATTAAAACTGGCTAACACAGTTGCGTATATTACTAGTGCAACACCCATTGGTCCTTTTTGACGATTGTTCATTAGCCATGCAGCTATAATGAGTAATATATATACTGCTATTGTAATGGTAATAAAAATAGCGGATAGGGGTAAAAAGGTGAACTTAGAAAAGATTACAATCAAGTAAAAAATATGGCCTAGTAAAAACGCTGCAATTCCTCTAACAAAGTTGGGGAGATGTTCGCGCTTTAATAAATATATATCTCCCATTCCTCCAAAAATAATTCCGAGTGAGAGGAGTACCATATTTTGCTCAAGTACTTCTTGATTTTTTGTAAGCGCTGTAAACCCCCATAAACCAAAAAGGAGCATGGGCATAAGTATAGCTTTAGAAATATCTGCATACTTATTATTATTAATAAGACATGCGTAGAGGTGGAAGATGGATACACCAAAAAAAGGAATGCACCAAAGTAAAAAGTAATTATTCATATAAAAAGTATACAACATCTTTTCAAAATAGTAAATGATGTAATTGCCTTTGATAGAATATTTTAAAGTGTTGATTTACCACAGTAGTTGTTTACTACTGTGGAGGTAAACTATTACACTTCAATGTTTTCTGTAATATCTTCAATAGTAAAATGAGATACCGCTTCGTTTAGAGCTTCAACACTTGATTTGCCACTTTCAACACCTTTTACAATAGAATGCGAGGATGCGCTGATGCTTTCAATATCCGACCTAATGCCCTCAATAAGTTGAAGAACGTTATCGGAAGCTGTTTTGTTAGATACAATTGTTTGCTGTGTTACAACCAAAATATCGGCTGAATTTGATTTAATGTTTTGAGTAATTTCATCTACCCCTACCATACTTTCAAAAACTTGCCTCGATCCAATAGATTGTTCTTGCATTGCATTTTTTACTTCTTCGGTTACTTGTGATACTTTTTCTATCACAGACATCGTGGTATTAGCCGCATCGGTTAACTGATCTGAAAATTCTACAATATCATTAATATGTAATGTAATAGTACTGATAACATCGCTTGCATTTTTTGATTGAACCGCGGTAGTTTCTGCAAGCTTTCTAATTTCATCGGAAACAACTGCAAATCCTTTGCCTGCCTCTCCTGCATGGGCGGCCTCAATAGCAGCATTCATTGCCAATAAATTTGTTTGTGATGCTATACTAGATATAAGCTGATTTATTTCCACTAAGTCGTTAGAGCTTCTGCTAACATCTTGTAGCTTAGTGGTTGATTCAGAAAGATAGTTATGCTCTTGCTCTACATTCATTACTAACTGCGTTACAAGATTACTCATGGCATGAGTGCTTCTATCAATCGATGAAATACTTTCAGACATTTCCTTTATCGCACTTGAAGAATCTTCTAAGTACGCACTTTGCCTTGATATTTGACCTGAAAGGTTATCAATTGATTTTTCAATTTCTTCAACGGCACTACTAATATCGCGCATTATGCCTGTAATGTCATTCGCAATTGAGCCAACTGATTCTTCAACTTTTTGCACCTTTTCAAGTGAGCTTTGAGTTGAATCCATAAGATCTTCGTTTACATTAGTAATGGTGTTCGTTGAATTGTAAAGAGATTTTATTAAAGTTGTCATTTTTTCTCTTATTTGATTTAATCCTTCTGCAATTACTTGAGCCTCATGGGTATTACAATCACATGACGTGCCAGTAAAATTGCCTGTAGAAAGCACATGACACTCTGATGAAATAGTCGCAAATGGTTTACTCAGACGCTTGCTGATAAAGCGCGTGTATACACAGCCTAGAATAATAATTCCAAGTGCAACAGAAACTGAAAGCGTCACTAAGAAATATAAATCACCATATAAATCTCGCATAGGTCCCGCAAAAACAAGTGTCCATGGAGTATGTTCCACTGGGGTTACACAAATATATTGATCTCTATAAAAGGTAAGCGTACGTGTTTTAATAAGAAATGCATCTAAATGCCCAAGCATTCTTTCATCTTTATCTACATATTCTCCAATAAGATCTCTATTAAAATTTGTAATAAAGTTTCCATTTTCATTTATTACTGCACTAAATGAATTTTCTGAAACTTTTCGACTTTCAGTGATTGCAATAAGGCTGTCTAAGTATACATCAATAGCAACAACCCCTTCAGGAATCGAGCTCGAATTAAATACTAACTCAGAAATAGTAACTACATTTTTTCCAGTTTTATCATCAATGTGGGGGTCTAAAAATGCGAGCTCTCCATTTGCGCTCATCGCATCAATAAACCATTTTTCTTTTGTATGATCCCAATTAAAGGACGCTTGCTCTCCAGATCCTGTAATATAAAAAGCATTTTCATTATTTAATGGATTTATACTCGCGAAATAAACATCGACTATATTCTCATTTTGGGATAATAATTCAACAAGCATATTTTCTAAGTCTTGTAAATTTGGTTCAGTTTTTGAAATAGCGCTTATGGTTAGAAGTAAGTCGATGGAAGGACTGAGATGATATTCTATACTTTTTTCAAGAAGCTCAGTTGTAACATCGATTGATTCTTCGATGTTTTCAGCAAGTGTTTGTTCTGCACTGTAAATGAAAATACCCGCGACTATCGCAACAATAAAAATAATCATGCATACAGTTATACGCATAATCCGAAAAGATAATGATTTTTTCATAGCCATACCGTCCTTTGATTTTATACATGTATTATAACATAACATATGTATAAAATCAAACAAATGTTGGTTAAAACTATAAAAAAAAGAGTATTTTAGTTTAAAAATAAAAAAAAGAGTAGAAAAACTACTCTTTTTTACATCAAAATCTATATTTTATTTTGTAATAGTAAATTGTGATACAGAATCATTTAAAGATGATACACTAGCTCTACCACTTTCAACGCCTTCAACAATAGAGTTCGCAGAGAGTGCAATTGTCTTAATGTCAGAGCGAATTCCTTCAATAAGCGTCATAATGTGGTCGCTCGATTTATTCTGAGTTTCCCTTGCTGTTCCTGCACTTCCTAGAATATCTTGTGAATTTGCTTTAATGTCATGAGTAATTTCATCAACTCCTACCATGCTCTCAAACACTTGACGCGACCCTATGGATTGTTCTTGCATAGCATTTTTTACTTCTTCTGTTATTTGAGAAACATTTGAAATTACTTCCATAGTGAGGTTTGCTGCATTCGTCAACTTTTCTGAGAATGATACAATTTCTTCAATATGGGTTTTTATAGCTGCAATAACAGTGCTTGCATTTTTTGATTGATTTGCAGTAGTTTCTGCAAGTTTTCTGATTTCATCTGAAACAACTGCAAAGCCTTTTCCTGCCTCTCCAGCGTGTGCAGCTTCGATTGCAGCATTCATTGCAAGGAGGTTTGTCTGTTCTGCAACACTTGCAATGAGTTCATTTATTTCAACCAAAGAATAAGAGCTTCGACTTACGTCTTGTAGTTTTAAACTTGATTCAGAAATATACGTATGCTCTTCTTCTACATTTTTAACTAGTTGTGCTACAAGATCACTCATTGCTACCGTGCTTCTGTCTATTGATGATATGTTCTCTGACATTTCTTTAATAGCGCTTGATGAGTCTTCCAAATAGTTCCCTTGCTTTGCAATTTGATTTGTGAGCTTTTCGATTGAGTTTTCAATTTCTTCAACAGAATTGCTTGTCTGATTCATTACATCGCTAATGTCATCAGTTATTCCATTTACAGAGGTTTCAACCTTTTGAACACTTTCTAAAGAGTTTTGAGTTATGCTCTCTAAGTTTTCATTTACTGTTGTGATTGTGTTGGTGGATGTATATAACGACTTAACAAGATTTGTCATACTTAATCTAATATCATTTAACCCATCTGCTATCATCTGAGCTTCTGCTGTTTCAAATGATGGAGATTGTCCTGTAAAGTCTCCTGATGATAGTATACTACATTCTGCTGCAAGGGCTGTAAATGGCTTACTTATTTTTCTACTTGATAAGGCTATAAAAATGCAGCCAATAATTATTGATATTATCGCAATTATTATAGAAACGATTATAAATCTATTTAGTTCGCTCGTTAAATCTGACATGGGGCCATAGAAAAGGAGATTCCAAGGGCTTCCCTCAATTGGTGTAGCACACATGTAGTCTTCACCAAAAAATTCTAATGTATGTTCTGTTGAAAAAATAAGTTCAAGATATGGATTTAATGCAGGAACTTCAGAAATGTTCATTCCAATAATGCTTTCAGTTGGGCTTGTTATAAATACACCCTGGTGATTTATAACAAGACTATTAGAGTTTTCTGATACTTTTTGGCTTGAGGTTAGTTCCAATAGTTTTTCAATTGAGAGCGTAACAACAGTTACGCCTAGAAGCTCATTGTTTGTATCATATGATGCTTGAGAAAGTGTTACACATAGTTCGTCTCTCGAATCATCATTAAATGGTTCAGAAAAAAATAAACCACCCTTTTCTTCTACAGCTCCAGTAAACCAAGGTCTGCTTGTGTGGTTCCAACCAGTAGGTGGCACCCAGTTGTTTCCTGTTATGTAGTATCCTCCATCTTCTGTTAATGGAATACTGTTCCCATATGAAACATCAGTAATAGAAGTATTAATGTCTGCATTCATTAAAAATAAGTTTCTAATAATTATTGCTAACTGATTTACATCTTGCGTTGAAAGCGCAATATTAGAAACTGTGTGGGTAAGGTCAATTGGAGCTGCTAAAAGAACTTCAATACCTTTTTCTAATGCAGTAGTTGTTACTTCAATATTGGTTTTAATACTGCTGCGTAATGATTGATTTGCGTTACTAATAAAAACAGTAGACAACAAACAAACAACTAAGAGTAATACAATTAAACTTACTCTCATAATTCGAAACGACAATGATTTTTTCATTTTATAACATCCTCAATATTTTAATTATAGCATGGTTATTTTTTTTTTTCAAATACGAAAGCAGTGAATTTTGAAAATTAATGAAAAAATATTAGGAATTACAGAAGCTCAATATTTGTGTTGAGCTTCTGTGTAAGCGTTAAGTGCTTTTGTTATTTAATAAGGTAAATTAACTATTCATCATCAATAGTAAATTGCGAAACGGCCTCATTTAATGAATCAACACTTTGTTTTCCTTCTTCTACACCAGATGCAACATTTTGTGCAGCAAAGCTAATATTTTTTATGTCAGTTTTTATTGCACCAAGTAATTCCATTATTCGCTCTGTTGAATTCACTTGTACTTCTTTTGCACGGCTTGCACTTACTAAAATGTCAGAAGAATTTGACTTTATTTTATGGGTTATTTCATCTACACCTACCATGCTTTCAAACACTTGCCTTGATCCAATAGATTGTTCTTGCATAGCATTTTTAACTTCTTCAGTAATTTGTGCAACCTTATTAATAACTTCCATCGTTAGGTTTGCCGCAGTTGTTAATTTATCAGAAAAAACAACAATTTCTTCAATATGATTTTTTATTGAAGCTATAACACTGCTTGCATTTTTAGACTGATTTGCAGTTGTTTCTGCTAGTTTTCGTATTTCATCAGATACTACTGCAAAGCCTTTTCCTGCTTCACCAGCATGGGCTGCTTCAATAGCAGCATTCATAGCCAATAGGTTTGTTTGCCCCGCAACGCTAGCAATAAGCTCATTTATTTCAACTAATGAAAGAGATCCTCTGCTTACATCTTGGAGCTTTTCGCTAGATTCTGAAATATACGTATGTTCTTCTTCTACATTTTTAACAAGCTGATTTACTAATTCACTCATAGTAATAGTGCTTCTGTCTATTGATGAAATGTTTTCGCTCATTTCTTTTATAGCGCTGGAAGAATCATCTAAAAAACTACCTTGCT
>CAYJPS010000025.1:0-26509 GCA_964372135.1 uncultured Treponemataceae bacterium
AGCATGAACCGCATCCTGGGCATGCATTGTGTTCTATATCGCAAAGTTCTTTTTCACTCATTTTACCAGCTGTAACTGCTCCTACAGCTTCAAATACGTCTGTTAAGCTAAGCTCTTTTGAAGTGCCTGGAACCTTTCCTGACATCATTGGACCACCTGAAACAAACACGGTTGGAAGGTCTAAGCGTCCTGCAGCCATGAGCATGCCTGGAACAACCTTGTCACAGTTTGGAATAAGTACCATTGCATCAAATTGGTGTGCCTTAACTACACATTCAATTGAGTCTGCAATTAATTCCCTTGTTACCAATGAATAGCGCATGCCTTCGTGACCCATTGCAATACCGTCACATACGCCAATGGCAGGGAACTCGATTGGTGTACCACCAGCCATGCGAATACCTGCTTTTACCGCATCGCTTATTTTGTCGAGGTTTATATGCCCCGGGATAATTTCGTTTTGAGCGCAACACACTCCAATTAAAGGACGAGATAACTCTTCGTCTGTGTATCCCATTGCGCGAAATAAAGATCTATGTGGGGCTCTAGCAATCCCCTTTTTTGCGTTATCACTTTTCATATAAAACCGCCTATTTTTTGTCAATTGTCATTCCGAGCGAAGCCGAGGAATCTTATCCCCTATTTTATAGGAATTTAAGGTTCCGGTCAAGATAAACATATTTAATTTTACTTAATTATTTAAGTGTACATAAATTTATTTTATAGGGGGAAGTCTCCCCCTCGCCCCAGCTAGCTTTGCCATCTTGGGCTACCCCCTCTTTTCCTTTTATCCCACCAATTCATACTTGACAAATTGTATATTATCACTTACAATAAACTTTATATAGTAAAGGATAATTTACATTTGAGAAAAACAAACACCATTCCTATTGCTCCAAAACGTGCATTAAAAAAACTAGGAAGCGACATAAAAGATGCTAGAAAACGCAGGAGAATTACCTTGCAAATTATGGCAGAGCGTGCAGGCATTACACGACCTACCCTTATGAAAGTTGAAAACGGCGACCCTGCAACCTCAATTGGTATTTATTCTAAGGTAATTTTTATTTTAGGTCTTGATAAAAATCTTGCAGACTTAATTGACATACGAAATGATCCTGTAGGTATTATGATTGAAAGTGAAGAACTTCCCAAAAGAGTTCGCACAAAAAAAAGGATAGTAGACAATGAGTGAAAAAAAAATCTACATATATCAATCTTATGAAAACTCAAACGAACTAGTAGGCTACCTCTACAGTTATGTTAAGGGGCAAGGCGAAACATGTTCGTTTCAATATGCAGATTCTTGGCTCGAAAATAAAAACAGCTTTTCACTCGACCCACTCCTACCCCTTGGCACTGGTACTCACTATTCTCAAAAACCTTTGTTTGGTGCCATAGGAGACTCTGCCCCCGACCGTTGGGGAGAAACACTTATGAGACGATTTGAACAAACAAGGGCAAAAGAAGAAAAAAGAACGGCAAGAAGCCTTCATAAAATAGATTATTTACTATTAGTAAACGATGATGCTCGACAAGGCTCTTTGCGTTTTAAAGAACATTCAAGTGATGAATTTCTTTTTCCTCCTAAAACAAATCCCATTCCACCACTTATTGCCTTACCTGAATTATTGCGTGCAGCCCAAAAAATTGACACACACACAGAAAGTGCAAACGATTTACGGCTTTTACTTGAACCAGGATCTTCTTTAGGAGGGGCAAGACCAAAGGCATCTGTTATTGATGGTAACGGAAACCTATCTATTGCAAAGTTTCCAAAAAAAGATGACAGCCAAAATATTGTTACATGGGAAGCTGTTGCATTGCGCTTAGCCGAAATGGCAGGACTTAGAGTTCCAGAATGGCAACTTTTGCACATAAAAAAAAAACCTGTATTAGTTATAAAACGTTTTGACCGCAATGGTACAAGTAGGCTTCCCTTTGTATCTGCAATGTCAATGCTCGGCGCAAACGATGGCGATAATAACTATAGCTATATGGAAATTGCAGATGTTTTGCGCCAGTTTGGCTCAAAAACAAAACTTGATATGGAAGAGCTATGGAGGCGCATAGTTTTCTCTATTATGATTTCTAACACTGATGACCATTTACGAAACCACGGATTTTTGCGATTAGATAGCAAGGGATGGCGATTGTCTCCTGTGTATGATATAAACCCAAATAGCGAACATACCGGCTTTTTACACACTATGATTAGTGAAACAGATAGCAGTGCAACAATAGAAAATGCCCTTAGTGTTTCAGACTATTTTGAAATAAAACTTACAAGGGCAAATGAAATCATACTTGAGGTTACGAAAGCTGTTGCACAATGGAAAAGAATTGCAAAGGAGTTTAGTCTTTCTGCAAATGAAATTGCAAGTATGGAAAGGGCTTTTTTGAATGTGGGGTGAAGTTAAAAAAACCCTACCAAACAGAGTTTGATAGGGCTAAAAATATTTTTTTTAAGGAGTTTATGAAAAAACGATAATTGACTCGTCTTTATTTATGGTTATGATTGATTCAAATTCAATACAATTTTTTTCAAATGCATACTTTAGGCTTTGATTTTCAAGTTTAATCTCACATACACTGCTAAATGGTAAAGAAAGTGATTTCAATTCTAAAGAACCATGTAGTACAGCAAATTTTGCACCCTCATCATTGAATGAGATAGTTCCCCAAGCATTGTCGACAGACCAAAAGAATGTAGCGTTTTCTTTGTGAATTGGATTGAACCCAAGTCGCTTATGATACATATCGAATTCAAAACCACTATACGTCAAAAGAAGTGCGTAGCTTGCCATGGAGCGGGCATAATTACTTCCACATTCAAACTCGTTCCAAGGATTCCTTCTTTCTCCATCGTATCTATCTCGCAATGCCTTTATACATTCAAGTCCTTTTTCTTCCATTCCGCGCTTAATCATATGTATAGCAGCCTGGTACTCAAAACCATGCATAGTTTCTTCTGCATAAGGAACCGATATATATGGGCGATACACTTTGTCTGGGTACGCACAGATAATTAAACCTTTTTCATCATTTAAACAATAAATTCTACAAGGATTAACATGGTTTCGCATATCCTTTACAAAGTTATGCTCATAGAGAGCATTAAGTGCCGACTCCAATTTTTTTTCATCAAATATGTTACCCAGTCCCAGCATATCGGCATGCCATTGACCTAGCACTTGGTCAATTGAGCTACCTTGAGCTACTTGATACTTGATTTCCTCATTTTCAGGGTTCCAATATGCATCTACAGCACTTTCGCCATGTAAACTTATACCCTCTGAATATTCTTCCAAAACTGATTTATCTTTTAAATCAATTTTCTGTATAAAATATCCTAGATTTTCATCGAATAATTCTTCATTAAGTTTTCTCTTACCATTTTCGAATATACTCATATATTCATCATATGTATTTTGTTCACCTAATATTTTTGCAAGCTCTGCTCCTGCCTTTAGTCCACCGAGGTACAAACCAGTAAGCCATGAGTTTGCTCCAAAAAGCTCCATGTCAAGAGTATGATGTTGGCGTCCTTCAAGAACACCGTCCTTGTCTGCGTCCCATTTATCATAATTATTTGGCGACCATGCAAACTCAATACTCTTTTTCACCTTTTCCCATATTGACTTTAACCAATCTACATCTCCAGAAATCATAAACTCACGATATACTCGCATCACGGTTGCATATTGACCATCAACACATGCTCTAAAATCTGACTTCCTTCCAAGAGGTAACTGAACCCTGAATGCCATAGAGCCATTTTCATCTGTAGAATACTTATATTCAAGAGTACGAGCAGAGCGTTCCAACGCAGGAAATAAAAATGCTAGAGCATAGGTATACGCCCAAACATGCGTACAAGTGCCCTCACAAGAACCCAAATTATAATGACAACCTTCAAAAGCATAAAACGAACCATCAGTCAAACGTAAACAAGTTGGTGTTTTGAGAATTGACATATTAGCGGTTATAGCATCAATGGCACTTTCAGGTAGTGTTGAATTAAAAATTGAATCTCTAAATAAAAAGGTTTCTTTGTATAGTCTGTTAAAATTTTCTAAACTATACTTCGCTGAATCAGCTGATGTTTCAAACTGTGTAGCATAATAATTTTTCCATGGTGTATTCCGTATTTCTTTTCGTTGCTCTTCACTCACCGTTGGATCTGTAATTATCCAATGATTATTAATAAGAGGCATACTCCATGTCATCACAAAGCGAATTTTTGTGCTTTCATTTGATTTTAGTACAACACGAGACATAAGTGTTGCTACCTCATCTGAAGAGCTAAGGTCTAAAACATTTTTTGAATTGTCATACACTCGGTTTTTTAATGCACCAAAACTTGAGAAATCATTCCAATATGTTGTAAGATTATCAAACCAATTTCCTCTAAACCAATATTGTTGACATGCGGTATCATCGGCGTCACTCACAATAGTTAAATCGCCATAATCGGTCGAGTTTTTGTTTGCATCACTAGTTAAAAACAGCCCTTTTTTTCCGTTAATATCTACAATTTCATGACGTGGATTATGTTTTGTTACATTATCAAGATAGTTATTTGGGTCACTTTGTCCACCTTGCGTACTTGCCTTAAAAGAACCTGCATAATAATTATTGCAACTCATTGCTAGTGAAAATGTTAATGCTGTTTTTGCTGTATTTGTAATTTCAAACTCAAAAAATGCACCAGGAAGAGACGAATCAAAATCGTTACTTGGAATAAACGGGTTAAATGCAGTCATTTTTACATCACCTGGAAAGTCTTTATCAAAGAAATCAAGTTGCGCAATAGGATATGTTCCCGTAAATTTTGATGATTCAAAATGTGGTAAACCTGCAAGAGAAGCTCTATCAGGACCAAACCCATAGCCTTGATACATTGGGCGACCGACTTGCCCCATATAACCTGGCTTTAAGTCTGAGTTTAAAACCTTTGCTGATACAACTTCTGTTTCATTTTCTGCCTTTATAGCAAAATGAGTATATCCACTGTGAGAGCCCTTATTGGGTCTATTAAATATTTCAATATCAACAAGGCGGCCGTTGCCACCTATACCAATACATCCTGCACCTATCCCACCAAGTGGGAAAGAAATTTCTTTTGTTTTATGTCCTTCGTAAACGTATTTTTTCATATCTTCTCCTAAAAAACTCCCTATAAAGAATATGCTTCCTTTTGTTACCATCCATAGTATTCTGGGGCTTCTTGATTTGGACCTTGCCAAATTGTATCAATTTCCCTTACAAAATCATCTGGTAATTCGATGGAAAGAGCTTTAACACTTTCTTCCAATTGTTTAACAGTTCTTGGCCCTGAAATCATGGTAGTGACGACATTATTATGAAGTACCCAAGCTTGTGACACGTTAGCGGGGCTTTCCCCAAATTCCTTACATAATTTGTCATATTTTTTTAACTTCTCAATGAGTGTAGAATCAATAGTAGATGTAGAGAATCGTACGCTTTTACTGAGGTTTTCATAACCTGCTAGTAGTCCTGCTGCAAGCGGAGCATACGCCATTACACCAATGCCTAGCTCTCTACATGCAGGAAGTAGTTCAATTTCTACCTTTCTGCAATTTAAATTATAATTACACTGTTCAACTACTGTGCCCATTGTATTCATTTCTTTTGCTATTGCATTAAAATGTGCTAATCCCCAAGCTGGAAAATTTGCTGACCCAATGTACGAGATTTTGTCTTGAAATTTTAATTTAATCATAGCTTCAATAATTTCTTCAAACTTTGGAGCGAGTGTTCCACTTATACCTACAAGCAAATCATATTCACCCTTATTAATGTTACCCAACTCAGCAGGGTATCGAAAGCCCCTGTCCAAGTGATGCATCATATATACATCAATATGATCTGTATTTAGCCTTTTTAGGCTATCATTACTAGCCCTTCGTAAGTGATATGCAGATAAGCCTCTATCATTTACACCCATATTTCCTACAGTAGCATAGGCTTTTGTAACTAGTACAATATCATCTCGTTTACCACTTTTCTTAAACCAACTTCCTACAATGGATTCGGAAACACCTTGTCCTGCTGGCATACCGTAAAAATCGGCACAGTCAAAAAAGTTAATCCCAAGGTCTATTGCCCTATTCATTATTTTAATACTTTCATTTTGGTCACATGATGATCCAAAGTTCATTGTACCCAAACAGACTCTGCTAACCTTTACGCCACTTGTTCCCAGTGTTGTGTATTGCATAATGTGCTTATCCTTTTACACCAGTCATTGCAGCACTTTGTGCAATAAATCTTTGACCGAATACGTATAACAACGTTGGAATTACTAAAGAGATAGAGACGCCTGCTAAAACCATTGAAATACTACCAGCATTTCTTGCTCCAGATAACGTCCTTAACCCAAGTGGAAGTGTCATCAAGTCATATTGTGAAATAAAAATTAATGGATTAATAAAATCATTCCATGAGGCTAAGAAAGATAACAAACCAACCATAATTAATACTGATTTAGACATCGGAAGAAAAATACTCCACCAAATTCGCCACCTTGAAGCGCCATCAATAAAAGCTGCTTCTTCATAACTTCCAGGAATTGTCATCATAAATTGGCGAATAAAGAAAACATTTAATGGGGTAATTAATACTGGAAGTATTAAACTCCAATGAGTACCGACCAGTTCCATATTTGTCATAACTAAATATGTTGGAATTATTTTTGCTTGTTGAGGTATCATCATTCCAGACAATATTAATAAGAAAATGATATTTTTCCCTTTAAAATTTATCCTCGAAAATGAATATCCAGCCATAGATCCAATTATTACATTTGCAATAGTCACTATAACAGCGATTTTTAAACTGTTAAAAATGTTACGTGCAAATGGAAATCCTTCAAATACCATCAGATAATTTTCATAGTGAAAATCTGTCGGGATAAAAGATGGAGGTAACTTAAAAGAATCTTGTGGCAAACGTAATGATGTTGAAATAATCCAAGAAAATGGTAACAACATTATTATTGATATAATAAATAAGACAACAATTAATACATTGCCTTTAATTTTTTCTCTATTCATAGTCATAAACTACCCACTTTTTTTGTACATAGAATTGTACTAATGTAATTATCATTATACATATAAATAAAACAAACGAAATTGATGATCCAATGCCAACTTTCATTTGCTGAAATGCTGTTTCATAAATCTCGAGTGCAATTGTTTTGGTAGCATTACCAGGACCACCTTTTGTTAGGAAAAATGGTTCATCAAAAATTTGAAAAACTCCAATAACAGTTGTAATCAACACAAAGAAAATTGTAGGAGATATTAAAGGTACTGTTATATTAAAGAATGTTCTTACAGATCCGCTTCCATCGATTTTTGCTGCTTCATAGAATACTTTAGGTACATTTTGTAATGCAATAAAGTAATAAAGGAACGTTGTTCCAATAAACTTCCAAAAACTAAATAAAGAAATAGTAAAATATACGATAGTTTCATCAGTTAACCATCGAATGTTTTCGCCACCTAAAAGGCGTACATAGTAATTTATTACACCTAAGTCTGTTCCAAAAATATAGCCCCATGCAATCGCAACAGATGCAGTTGTAACTACTGTAGGAAAATAAATTGCCGAGCGAAAAAAGTTCTTAAAATTTTTAACACTATAGACCAAATATGCAAGGAATAATCCAAGAATAACATGAATACTTACCAATATAATCAAAAACTTAAATGTATTAGCAAAAGATTGCATACGAACAGGGTCAGTAAATAAATCAATATAATTTTCTAAACCAATCCATTTTACTTTACCTAAAAGTCTATAGTTAGTAAAAGAATAATAAAAAGCTAGAATCAATGGCAACACTGTAAATGTAAAAAAACATACCAATAAAGGTGCTATAAATGCATACCCTTCAATGGTATCTATCTTTTTTCTGTTAATAGTAGCACTACCATTTTTTTGCATTTTTTTTAAATTCATAATAGAATCCTTTTATATTATCATCAAAAAGTTGACAATAAAATTAAAAGAAGGCATACAAGCCTTCCTTTGAAGTAGTAATACTACTAAATAGGGACTGTTGATATTTTCACCAGTCCCCTTGTAATTACATAACTCTCTCAATTTGAGCTGCTGCTGCATCTAATGTTTCTTGAACATCTGCATTATTTACAAATATTTCTGACATTGCTGCATTGAAAATAGGTGTTACTGCTTCAAACTCTAGTGGGCAGCTAACTTGTTTAATATTCTCATTTTCTAAAGCGGCATAGAATAACTGATTATTTTCAGGAATTCCTAACTCTACAATTTTAGTTTCGGCAACTTCATATTGACAAGGAATATTTGCTGCTGCTAAGTATTCCGATGTAAATTCTCTTCTAGAAATATAGGCTGCTAAGGCAATTGCGTCATCAACATAATCTGAGCTTTCTAAGGCAAAGAAACCATCAACACCATAAATTTCTGTTTGTTCACTCATTGAAGGAATATTTTGAATTGCAACATCAGTAAAATTACTTGCTACATAGTTTGAAGTTGGCCAGCGACCCCATGAACCCATTGCAACTTGCCCATTAATTAATTGCTCAATTGCACTGTATGAACCTTCAGGAATTGGTGCATAACCATATTCAAATACTAGATCTTGTAAAAAAGTAAACATTTCAACAGCTTCAGGTGAATTAATTGTAACCTCGGATGCATCTTCATTAAAGAATGAAGCACCATTATTAAATAACCAAGCTTCTGAGCAGAACCATTCTGTGTAAGGTAATGCAAATGCATATTGTTTTACACCATTTTTTTCAACAGTTAATTTTTCACAGTATTCTAAGAAATCATCAGTTGTCCAATTAGGAGGTGGTAAAGGTAATCCTGCTTCTTCTAAGCGATTCATGTTAAAATGAACAACAACGTTATTCATTGAAAATGGGAAAGCGTGTCTGTTGCCGTCTGCATCTCTAAATGAATCTTGATGAATAGGGTTTGTATCTCGTAATATTTCATTTGCTTCTTCAGGATTAGCTGCAATCCAGTCTTCCAAAGAAACAGTTAAACCCAATTCCATAAACATAGGAATAGCTTCAACAGCTATATACGCAACGTCTAGTTGCTCTCCACCAGCAAGCATTGTTTGCACTTTGGTTGTAAATTCACCCCAAGAAGCCCCAACATATATTGTTTCAACTTTAATACCTGTTTCTTCGGTAAAACCCAACAATAGATTATCAAGTACTTCTTTTGTACTACCATCACCACACATAGCTACTCTTAATGTTTTTTCGCTATTATCAACTTCACTGCTTCCACCAGCGAATAAAGCTCCTGTAAGTAAGAGCACCATCAAAATACCAAAAACGACTTTTTTCATTTTTGTCTCCTTTAAATTTTTTTACGCACTGTATAGTTCACGTGCACTATTTGTATGAAGTGTAACCTGCAAATAGATTTTTGTCAACCCTTAAAACGGCAATTTTCCCTCATTTTTTAGCAAAAACACCTTAAAAATAAAATTAGCACGTGAACATTTTACTCGTTTTTTTGAACATAAATTATAATTTTAGGTATATTTTTTATTTTTTTATATATATTTTAAGAAAAATTTACAAAAATTATTTGACACGTGAACTATTTTTCATTACAATAATACCCATGAGGATTTAAAATATGGCTATTACAACAGAGGAAATTGCACAATTATCTGGAGTGTCTCGAGCAACGGTTGACAGAGTTTTAAACAATAGAGGTGGTGTAAAAAAAGCAACCGAAGAAAAAATACTTGCAATTTCTAAAGAACATGGATACAGACCCAATTATATTGCGCGCAGCTTAGTGACAGGAAAAACGCACTCCATTGGCGTGGTTATCCCAAACTTACGAAACACATTTTATGCAAGTTTACTTAATGAAATAACTATTCATGCACATAATTTAAAGTACTCTACCATCGTTCAAATTTATCAAGATACACCTGAAAATGAAGTAGAGTGTGTATACAATTTATACGATAGAAACGTTGATGGCATCATTATTCTTTCTACACAAAAAGAGCAAAATGCAATTGAACTTTTTGAAAAACTAGATATACCTGTTGTAGCACTCTGTAACACAATTACAGGTCTTACGTGTGTTAAACCAAATTATAAACAAGCAACCATTGACGCAATACAATATATACGCAGTCATCAATATGAAAAAATTATTTATGTTTCCCCTCCCCTTGAACACAAGGCTGAACAGAACATGTCTGCAATGATTGAACGTTACGAAGGTTTTTTAGAATCTGCAAGAGAGTCAAAAAAAGATGATTGTTTTATTACGCATGAATATATGTCAGAGCTTGTTAAATTGCCTTTTGAAACATTAAAAAACACTGCAATCCTATGTTCAAATGATATGTATGCAATACGAATACTAAATACTCTTTCAAACAGGGATATAAAAATACCAAAAGATGTTGGATTAATGGGCTTTGATGGATTGGATATGTTAGAATACATAAAGCCTAAAATTACGTCAACAAAGGTATCATTTGCTAATTTAGGAAAAAGCTCTGTTGATGCTATTTTGAACTGCATCGAAGGAGATTGCGAGACAAAAACTATTTATGTTCCCCACTCTATTCAAGATGGTCAAACCATAATAGAGCGTTAAAATATCACTAATGAAAATATCTTTTTAGTTAAAAAAGCCCTACCAAACAGAGTTTGATAGGGCTAAAAATATTTTTTTAAGGAGTTTATGAAAAAAAACTATTTATCTTCTATTTTCCAATATTCAACATTGTCAATTGTTTCACCTGGAATAACTTCGCTTTCACCACCAAAAGACTCCATTTCAGACATCCAATTGTTTTCACCATTAAACACAGCAACATTACATCCATCAAAAGGATATCGCAAGAGTTTATTATATGGAGAAAATTTAACGAAAGAATAAGCTCCACAATCTAGAGTGGTCAAGCCTTGTTTTGCAAGCATTACGCGCTTTGCGACACGTCCTTTTGCAGTAAGCTGTAACGTATTTCCTAGAAAACTAATTTGATCATCTTCTAGCTGAGATACATTTCCAGCAAAAACTCTCGGTATCGCTATTTTAACAACATCCCATGTTGAGCTTTCATCCCCAAGTGGAACTAAGATTTTTTTGCCTTCTAAGTTTACACAGGTTGGTGACCATACACCGCATGAATAAATTAAGTTACCACAATTCTTTATAAAGTTTCTAACCTTTATCTCGTTGTCACTAATAACTTCAATATCCATTCCTCTTTCGAGCTTATGTACTGGGCTTACAGGAGCAGTAACAACAAGTCTTTTATCCGTTATTTCGATTGAGCACTCATCATTATCTGGCACATATGTATCAACAGATTCATCTGCTGACATACGTGTAATCCAAACCCTGTGACCTCCATAGAGGTTCCAATCGGTTTCACTAAGGTTTTCTGTATTCCAATATAACAGATTTTCACATCCATTTTTTTCAAATACAGCAATTCTCGGCCCTACCCCATATACCACAACCATTCGCAAAATACTAGTGTTTATTTCTACCGCTTTAAATCCATTATAGTCTATTTTCTGTATCATAGTGAAAGCCTATAAATTTCTTTTGCTTCATCGCGAGTAATAGTCGGAATACTTGCTAGCGTACCATCTGCACTAAAAGAAACATCTACGACACCCTGTGTTAATGTTTCTAAATCTGCATCTGTACATCCAAACTGTGAAATTCTGCTTTCAACGCCAACAGATTTAATATACTCTTCAAATAAGTCTGCAGCTTTTTGTAAATCGCTTGTACCAAACAATCTTTGAGCAAAATCAACAAAGCGTTCATTTTGTTCTTTGTTTGCAAAATATCTCATCCAAGCGAGCATCATACATGCAAGTGTTGCACCATGTGTTGCTTTAAAATATGATGATAAAACATGTGCCATTTGATGCATTGGTGTCCAACCTTGTACACCGCATGTGAGCCAGCCATTTAAGCCAACAGTTGCAGAAAACTGCATAAGTCCACGTAAATTGACATCTTTTGGATTTTCTAACACTTTAGGTAAATTATCATAAATAGTTTTAATTACACCAAACTGCATATTGCTATGTAAATCTATATTCCCAAATGTTTCTTCATTTGAAAAGAAAAAAGGTTCTACTGCATGAGAAATAGCATCCAAAGCTCCACAAGCTGTTTGGTATGCTGGCAGTGTTGTTGTAAGTGTTGGATCAAGTATTGACACTTTTGGATACAAACATGATGGTTCCCATACATAGCTTTTTCGAAGTGTCACTTCATCAGTTATAACTGCCGTAGGATTCATTTCACTTGATGTTGCAGGAAGTGTTGGAATCATAATTGTAGGTAGTGCTTCTTTTGGTGGAATTTGATAACTTTCACTATGTGTGAACATAATCATTTTATGTAAATCATGAGGGTATTTAATACCAGCAGCGATTACTTTTGCAAGATCCATTGCAGAACCGCCTCCCACTCCAATGATAAAATCAACAGAGTTTTCCTTTCCTAGCTTAACACCTTCTATTGCTTCGCACATTTTTGGGTTAGCTGTAGCTCCAAGATAGTCCACATAATCTATACCCTGCTCTTTTAAAGAGGTATGGATTCTATCAAAAAGGTCTCCGTAAAAACTTACTTCTGTATAGGTTACTATCAAAGCCTTTTTTCCATAAAGTTTTGCTTCAGTTCCAACGCGTGAAACCTCACCTTCCCCATAAATTACTTTTACTGGGTTGTAATACTCAAAATTGTTCATAATTCCTCCAAAAAAGTTTTATTCGTAAATATCAATTTCAGTATAAAACTTTTTCCAGCCGTTTGCAACGCAGTGAAACGGCACTATAATAATGAAGTTTGCAACGCAAACTGATTATGAATGAAGTGGCGATATTTTAGCCACGACATTCATTATTTCTCCTAATTTTTAATCTATTCAAATTTTAGCATGCCCGCTTTGCCTTTGCGTTTACGTTGATTTAAAGCAACAACTACGATACCTAAAACAAGCAGTAAACCTTTTACAATTTCACCAGTCGCAAAGCTTGCACCAACCATTGTTAATCCATTTCTTACCATCATAAGCATTATTGCACCAAGGAAAGCTCCTACAACGTTTGTTTTCCCTAGTTTAAATACCATAGCTCCCAGAAATACAACGGTAAACCCATCGAGGAAGTAAGCACTTCCTATATTAGGTTGTCCACTATTATATACCATCAAAACAAGTAGAATACCTGCAAGAGCCGCGAAGACTGCACTGGTCATAAAAATTGCTGTTAAAATAAAACCCTCTTTTACACCAGCTTCTTTAACCGCAAGTCTATTTTCACCCATTGCATATATATATTGACCAAACTTTGTCTTTTCCTGAATTACCAGCATTCCTGCATATAAAACAATGACAAATAAAAATATAACAGGAATATTTAGCCCAAACAGAGGCAATTCCATATTTACAAATTTATACAGTGCACTCGTTCTTATTACTGGAACAGAAAGAGGACTTCCACCATTTAGAGCTGCAGCAATAGATTTTGCAATTGTTGCTACACCAATTGTAGTAATTAATGAATGAAACTTGAAACGCACAACAAGTAAACTTGTTAACGCACCACAGGCAAGACCAGAGATTAACGCAATGATTGCAGCTACAGCAATAGAAGTACCGTTAAAAGCAAAGTATGCGAATACCATGCTAGCGCATGCTGCTACATCGGGAAACGATGCATCCATTTCATCTGCTGCTATAACCCACGCTACACCAACAACCATAATTGCCATATAAGAAGCATTTTTTAGTATGTTCATTATATTAAAACCAGTTGCAAACCCTTGTGCCCCAGAAAAATATATAAAGGTTATAATCATTAAAAAATAGAGAGAGAATTTAGCTTGAAAAACACTCTTAAAAATCTTTTTTGCTATGTCCATTATGCTTTTACCTCCTTCACTTTTTTTATACTTGTAGTTTTTGAAAAATCCATTTTTGATAAAGCAATTGAGAATATGAGTATTCCAGCTTGTGTAAGGTTAGAATAATAATAAGGAATACTCAAAACAGTGAATCCTGTTGTTATAACGGTTGCTAGAAATGCCCCGAGAAGTGTACCAATTACACAGGGCTTTCGAAATACTGACCAGCCAATATATATTGCTGAAAAACATGGCATAAGCAAATTAAGACCAGATTTAACATTACCAGAGCCTTGAGATGCATTTGTTATCATGGCTGCGAGAGCCGCAAGTGTACCTGAAATAATAAATGCTATGATAATATATTTGTTTACTTGTATCCCACTAAAAAAAGCCGATTTTTTATTAGCACCAACTGCATAAAAATTTCTACCGTACTTACTTTTTTCAAGCACAATAAAGGCAAAGATATACAGTACAAGCATTATATATACAGAAACTGTTACCCCAAGAATTTGAAACTCTGATAGATTTGTAATACCAGAAGTCATAAAATTATCGAAGATAAACGATCCATCAGAAAAGACGTATGCACATCCAAATGCAATTGAACCAATTGCAATCGTCGTGATGATATCGGGAAGTTTGAGCTTTCCAACTGCAAAGCCTGAAACTGAACCCCATGCAGCTCCAGCAACAAGCCCACCAAAAATTGCTATAACTGGATGCAGCCCTTTAGCAATAAGCCAAGCCATAAACATTCCAGAAAAGCAACAACTCATATAGAACGAAATATCTGAATGGTTAACAATTATTACAAAGGTAAGGCCAAGTGCTGCTATAGCTATTGAAGCACCAGTCTTTAACATTGTACTTAAACTTCTTACCCCTAAAAATGATGGTTCAAGGGCTTGAAAGGTAATAAGTATCCCAGCAAATAACACCAAAAATGCTATTATTGTGATACTTTCTGCTGTTATTCTTTCTTTACTATTTTTCATATTGTACCTACTATTGACTAGACGTTGCTTTTACAAGCATATTTTCAAGTGAAGTTTCTGAATCTAAACAGTTCAACCTCATTTTACCGCCCTTTAATACCATTATCCTGTCAGAATTACCAAGAATTTCCTCTGGGTCAGAAGAAATAACTACCACCGCTGATGTTTGAGCTAGATCTCTCATTATTTCGTAAATTGCACTCTTTGCTCCAACGTCAACTCCAACGGTGGGCTCACAGAATATATATACATTTGCATCTGTATACAATCCTTTCCCTATTACAACTTTTTGTTGATTTCCACCTGATAGTTCTTGTACTTTTTTTGATGAATTTGTTGTAGCAATCATTAGTTTATCAATTAAATCGTTACTATCTTTTGACTCTTTAGATCTATTAATAAGACTAAAGGCATTAACCACTTTATCCATTTTTGAAATAGTAAGATTTTTAAATATTTCAAAGTTTCCAATTTGTCCTTCTGTTTTTCTATTTCCAGGAACAAGGAATATGCCTTTTTTTATTGCATCGGCTGTATCTATTATGTTCGTTTTTTCACCTTTTAGCAAGATTTCACCACTTTGAAAATTCATTGCTCCAAACATAATTTTGGAAAGTTCATCAATTCCAGAGCCTACAAGCCCAAACACACCCATGACTTCGCCCTTTTTAGCTTCTATAGAAACGTCATCAAGCTTGTTGTCAAGTGAAATATTTTTACACTCTAAAATGACATCGCCACCTACAACTTTTTTCTTTTCTGGATAGAGCTGTTCAAGTTTTTTACCAAGCATAAGTTCTGCAATATGGTTTGCATCTACCTTACCACCTGTAACTTCTTCAAAAGCAATATTCTTACCATTTCTAAAAACAGTGAATGCATCACAAATCATTTCAACCTCATCTAAGTGATGAGTAATATATATAATAGAAACACCTTTTGATTTTAGTAATTTTACAAAATCAAAAAGTATATGTTTTTCTTTTTCAGTTAAAATTGATGTTGGTTCATCTAAAATTAAAATTTTACATTTTTTTGATAAAGCTCTTAAAACCGCTAAAATTTCCCGTTCAATTGCAGAAAGTGCGTATACTGGTTTATCAATATCTATTTCTAATGGGTATTCTATTAAAAGCTCTTGTGCTTTTTTTCTCATTTCTTTTCTACTCATTGGAGTGAGAGATAAATTTTTATTATTTTCAGCTCCAAGGTATATGTTTTCATATCCCTTAAAACTTTCAATCATTTGAGGGTCTTGATAGACTGTTGAAATTCCATAGCTAATAGCATCATGTACATTATTGATTTTTGCTTTTTCACCATCAATATAAATACTTCCAGCATCTTTTGAATAAATACCAGAAAGAACTTTTATTAAGGTGGATTTTCCCGCACCATTTATTCCAAGTAAGGCATGAACTTCCCCTGCTTTTAAGTTAAACTCTGCATCGTCAAGAGCTTTTAACCCCGTGAAGTTTTTGCAAATACCCTTCATGGATAATCGATAGTTTTCCATCTTTTCCTCACATTCTATAAGGAGAGGTGACAAGCACCACTCCTTATATAGATTTAATTTTTACTGTACATTAAATATCAGCAATCCAAATATTGTCACTTCCGTTTGCAATTAATAAATCATTAAGTGCATCAACATATCCTGGAATGTCATAGTTAAGTACTAGATCCCAAGCAGTAAGTGTTTGCCCATTGATAGTTGTTGTTACATCTTTAATTGCAAAAACATCTAAAATCATTGTGCTAGTAATTAAGTATCCTGGAACAATTGCAAGTCTAGGTACACCGCCACCTGCTTCTACAGTCATTGCATACTCAACAAGCATATCAGGCATTGCATATACTGATTCACCAGCTGTAGCAATAAATTGTTCTGGGTATTCATTCATCATGTTGTAACATTGTTCACCACCGTCTGACCCTGTGTAAATAATTTCAGGTCTTGATTCTGCAGTTACAGTTAAACCTTCAAAAGCAGCTCCATCCCATGCGCACCAAATACCTTTGATTTCATTATTTGTATCAGCTGCCATCCAAGAAGAAATAGTTGCTGTTGGAGTTACTGCACCTGTTGAATCCCATGGCCATTCATATTTAACCGTAATTCTTTCATATTTTTCTTCACCAAGAACTCTGTCTGCTCCGTACTCTCTCATCGCCCATGCATCGTTTGATGGAAGTGTTATCATACCAATTACAATTTCACCTGTAGGGTATTTTTCAATAAGTGTATCAGCGAGGAATCTCATTGTTGCTTCCCCACCAGCATAGTTATCAAACATTGCAGTTGATACTACATTTGCTCCAGATATAAGTGCATCAGAAGAATACACTCTGATTCCAGCATCTGCAGCCTTTGCTACAGCATCTGCAATACCAATCGGGTCAGACGCAGTAAGGAAAAGTGCTTTTGGACCTTGTGCAATAAATGCTTCAATTTGTTGTGATTGTCGATTTGCATCGTAGTTAGCATCTACAATTGAGTAATTGTCGATTCCATGTTCTGCAAATTTTGCTTCAAAAGTTTGTTTTTGGCGTTGCCCTGATGGATTTTCCATCCAACCGAGAGACACAGCATAAAAATCTTCTCCTCCACTGCTAGGTGCAGCTGCTTGTGCTGCGCTAGAGTCCTCTGAGCCACAACCTGTAAACAACATGCTTACAGCCAACAAAATTACTAAAAACATTGTAATTTTTTTCATAATTTCCTCCATTTAGAAATTCTTAATTTTGATTTTTACAAATCTGTTTATAATTTACGTCAAAAGACGAAATTCCCAGTTATGCACCTAATATAGTTTTTTTCTCTTCAGCAATATCACTTGTTAGTTCACTAACCTTTTTAAATAGCTCATGAATTTTTGCATACTCTTTTACCTTATTTGCATCTTTTGCAAAAGACTTGGTTGGTTTATTAATCTCTGTAAGTTTTGAGTAATCTTTCCAAAGTCCACATCCAATTGCAGCAGTTGCCATTGCACCCAAAGAACCAGCATTTGCACCACTTGCAGAATTTACAATATCTAAGCCATAAATATTTGCAAATAAATCCATCCAAAACGAACTTTTTCCGCCGCCGCCCACAATGAGCATTCCATCACTTATTTTTGTTTCTTTTTGAAGTTCATCCAACGCAACTTTTAATCCAAAACAAATCCCTTCCAACGTTGCCCTAATTATGTCAGCTCGTGTATGTTTCAAATCTAAGCCAACATAAGAACCACGAACATCAACACTTTTGTCTAAGCCATTACCGCCTGCTAAGTGTGGAACCATTAAAACACCATTAGCTCCAACGGGACTTTCTTTACAAAGGTTATCCATTGCAATATAAGAATCAACGCCGCCTGCATTTTCTTCTTTTACAAAATCCGAACAAAGAGTATCTCTTGCCCATCGAAAGGTGTTTCCTGCTGAAAAAATTGAAGTTGCAGATGCATACTTACCCTTAATAAGATGTGCAAACACATAAGGTTTTGACACAATATTTACAATTGGTTTTGAACTTGTAACTGCAATCCATGCTGAAGTTCCAAGGTTTGTATACGCCATACCATCTTCAACACAGCCAGAACCTGCTGCCATACACGCATTATCAACCCCACCAGCTGAAATTTTCAAATTCTCAGATAATCCAAGTTCTTGGGCTACATCCTTTTTTATGTTTCCTATGATTTCACATGATTCATATATTAGAGGAAACTTTGAAGCATCTAGGCCAAAAGCAGATATTAAAGATTCATCATACTGACACTTAACTAAGTCGTACACAGCACTACCCGATGCGTACGAATGATCCGTCGCAAGAACTCCTGTCAATCGATAATTTAAATAATCTTTTGTTCCGATGAACTTGTCTGCTTTTTCATATATTTCAGGACAATTGTTTTTATACCAAAGAATCTTAAATGCACTATACAATTTTGCAGGAAAGCCGTTTCCTGTTTTTTCATACCAGTCCTTATAAGAATTTTTAGAAAAGAATAACTCTTCTTCTTTTGCTGCTCTAGCATCAGACCATATAGGCACCATATCTGCTAAAAGATTTCCATCTTTATCTATTGGCACAATTCCTAATGAATGCCCTGAACATCCAGCTCCTACAATGTCTTCAATATTAACTTTCACTTTTAAAAGCATTGATTTTGTTGTTTCCTTTAAAAGTTCCCACCAATCCAAAGGGCGTTGCTCTCTAAAGTCATCTTTAGGATAATGCGTTGCACATTCTAAAAATGCACTAGCAACAGATTGTCCATTTTCATCAAAAAGAGAAGTTTTAATTCCACCTGTTCCCAAATCATATGCAATTATATATTTCATGTTCCATCCTTTTTTAACAAGAAATTACATGTTAGTAATTATCGTTTGCTGCACCTACACCAGCAAACTGTGGCATTTCTTTGCCTTCTCTTTTGTAAATTTCTTCCAAAATACTCATAATTGACTTAATACCAATTCCAAACCTGTTACATCCAGCATCAATCATTGCAAGTAAAGTATCTAAATCTCTTACCCCACCTGCAGCTTTTATGTATGCCTTATCACCAATGGTTGATTTTATAAGCTTAATAGTTTCAACAGTTGTTGGCTTATTTCCCCACCCTGTTCCAGTCTTAACAAAAGTAACCCCAGCTTCAACTGCTAACTGTGAGCCCTTTACAATTTCTTCATCAGTTAAGTATGCAATTTCCAAAATTGCTTTTACAGGCATGCCATTAGCAGCCTTTACAACCGCTTCAATATCATACTTAACAAGGTCGTACATTCCAGACTTTAATGCACCAACATTAATAACCATGTCTAACTCATCTACACCAGCTGCAATCATTTCTTTAGCAGTTGCAACTTTTATAGAAGTAGTATCTGCGCCAGAAGGAAATCCTACTACGCCACCGACCATTATATCATCATCATTCCTAAATTTTTCAACAAAATACTTTGTAAAACACGGCATTGCAAAAACACATACAAAGCGGTGTTGTTTTGCAAGTTCAACAATTTCATCCAACTCATTCATCGTTACATCTGTTCTTACAGCACTAATATCTACAACTCTTGGTATTTGTAATAAATCCATAAAATCTCTCCTAAAAAATGCAATACTGCTAAAAACATAATTAGTTAATAACATCATTATGTTTATAGATAGTAACATCACTATGTTTAGCTGTCAAGTTTGAATTTTCGCAATTTTGTAAGGTTTTTACTTTTTTTTAAAAAATGGTATTTTTTAATGGTTTTTTTAGATATGTTTTATTTTAAAATTTTGATAGAAATATTAATTTCTACCCATCATATTTATTTCAAATTCATAGTTATCACCCAATATGCTTATTCTATCAGCACATGCGGGTCTACCTTTTGAAAAACAAACTCGGCGAAGATAAATAAGTGCACTACCCACAGGTGAATCTAAAAGCTCTGCTTCTTCTTTTGACGCATTTTTTGCAGAAATTTTGTCAATTGCCGACTCTATATATATTTTATATCTATCAGATAAATGTTGATACAAGGATGCAATATTTTCAACTTGATTATCAATACCTGGTACCATTATTGCAGGAATATAATTTTTCATTATTGCTATTGGTTTACCATCTGCAAGTGTAATTCGTGTCATGCATGCTACTAATTCATTTATATCAATTCCTAAATCTTCAGCAATTGATTGGAATGCGGGTTTTATTACTAGAGTTGCATTACGAGTGTCTACTTCATAACCTTTCCTTCTTAATGTTTCAGAAAGAGATGTAACCCTATTAAGACTTTGGCTTGTTTTATAATCGAGCACCTTTGTACCTTTCCCTTGTTGCGGTAGGACAAAACCTTCTCTCGTTAATAAATCAACCGCTCTTCGTACTGTAGTACGACTTACACCAAATCTTTTTTCTAAATCTGGTTCTGCGGGAATAATAGAACCAATAAGTAATTCACCTTCAATAATTTCTCTTTTTAACACTTCATAAACTGTTACGTATGCAGATTGTGTTTTAATCATGAAATACTCCTACAAATTCACTACTAACAGCATAACATAATGATGTTTAAAGGTAAACATATTTTTTCATCAAAAATAAAAAATAATATAAATTTTCGATAAAATAGCTATTTCTATTCACCTTGACATCTTTTCGTATGTGGAGTATCATATTATATCCATTATTTAGGAGTATTTTATGTCAGAAAAACTATACTTTAGCTATAACAAAATTCATGATACTGTTAGAGTATTATCAGAAAAAATTTGTGCAGACAATTATGAACCTGAGCTTATGGTTGCAATAGGTTCTGGTGGGTTTATTCCAGCACGAATGATGAAAACATATATTGAAATACCAATTTTGGCTGTAGGTGTTAAATACTATACAGAAGGCGCAGATACCTTAGATGAGCCGAGCAAAATTCAATGGATTGATGATGCAACAAAAAAACTTGAAGGAAAAAAAATTCTCCTTGTTGATGAAGTAGATGATACTCGAACTACATTAGAATATTGTATAAAAGAGTTACTCAGACACAACCCAAAAGAAATAGCCGTAGCCGTTATTCACCAAAAAGAAAAACAAAAAAAAGGTGTTATCCCTGCGGAAGTAAAACGCTACTATGCTGGAGAGATTTTAGGCGATGCGTGGTGTTGTTATCCTTGGGATGCAAAAGATATTTTTGAACATGAGAAAATGAGTTCATAATATAGTTGCACTGTACATTCATTGTACAGTGCAACCTTAACAGAATGGCATATTTGTTACAGAGTTTTATACCCTTCAACAATTTCAACACCACTACTTGTTCCAATTCTTGAAGCGCCTGCTGCAATAAAGGCTAAAGCTTCTGCGGTTGTTTTTACGCCACCAGATGCTTTTATCTTAATTGCATCTCCGACACATTCTTTCATAAGCTTTACATCTTCTAACGTTGCTCCACCAGTACCAAATCCTGTAGAGGTTTTTACAAATGTAGGCTTTAATTTAAGAGCAATTTCACATACCTTGCGTTTTTCATCATCGGTCAAATAACATGTTTCAAGAATTACTTTACTCGTTACGTTGTAGTCATTACAAACTGCAACAATACGTCGCATTTCATCTTCAATATAATCAAAATTACCACTTTTTAGTTCGCCAATATTAATTACATAGTCAACCTCTTTTGCTCCTTTTTCGATAATGTCTCGAGTTTCAAAGACCTTTGTTTCTATAGTACATTGCCCTAAAGGGAAGCTCACCGCAGCGTCACAAAGGACATCACTACCCTCAAGATATTTTTTACAAAGAGGAACAGGAGCATTATTAATAGCAACTGTTTTAAAGTTATATTTTTTTGCGACTTCACAGTGTGCTTTTAAATCATCGTGCGTTGCAAAAGGTTTTAAAATTGTATGATCAATCATCTTAGCAAGTTGTTCTACTGTTAGTTTTTCCATATTTTTCTCCGTTTATATACTATAATTTTGCTAAATCTTCATAGGTTTCTAATAATGCGTAATATGCCTTATCAAAAACATTTTTAAGTGCATCATATTGTGCATAATTTTCTTTATTGTATTCAATAACATCATCTACTTTGATAAACTTATTAATATCATCAAAACTATCTAAAACACCCGCTCCAACTCCTGCAGCAACGGCAGCCCCCATGGATGTAGCTTCTTCTAGATAATTGAGCTTGTTTACTTGAACACCATAAATATCAGCAAGCAGTCTTCGCACTTCAGAACTTTTCGCAAGTCCTCCAATTATGTTCATAGAACTAATGGGTGACCGTTCTCTAAAAATATCAAGAACAATGCAAAGATTCATTAAAACGCCTTCAACGCCAGCCCTTACAAAATCGCCTCGTGTATGTTCCATTTTCATGCCAATAAAAGCGCCTCGTGCATTTGCATTCCATCTCGGACTTCTTTCGCCTAAGATATATGGAAGATACAATAATCCATTAGCACCAATTGTAGCATTTCGAATTCCTTCATCCATTTCTTCGTACACATTTTCATGCTTATCGTAAAATAACTCTTTTATGAAGTTAAATGAATTAGCTGCTGCTTGCATGGTGCCACATGGAACGGTGTAGCCTGGCACTAAGTGAGCCCAATTAAACGTTCTCATGGATTCATCCACGATAGGTTCTTTTGTAGTGCTTGCAACCCATGAGGAAGACCCTAAGTAATTAAATGCAATATTTTCTCGGACTGAACCTGCGCCAACCGCTGCGCAAACACCGTCTCCCCCACCAATTACAATCTTTGTTCCTTCTGGAAGATTACTTATTTTTGACATCTTTTCATCAATGATACCGGCAACATAGGTCGACTCAAATGCATCGGGTAATAGTTTTATGTCAATATTTGCTGCAGATACAATTTTCTCTGACCATTTAAATGTGTTTAAATCAAAGCAGTTTGTACCTGAAGCATCTGAAAAATCAGTAACAAATTGGCCTGTTAATTTTTGAATAACATAGTCTTTTGGCTGTAGCATTTTATACGTTTTTGAAAAAATAGAAGGCTCGTTATCTCGAATCCACATCAACTTTTCAATACTATAAGATGCACTAATTTTGTGCCCTGTAATTGTATAAAATTCCTTTTCATCAATTTTTGAGCGCAAAAACGCTTCTTGCTCTTGGCTTCTTTGATCTGCCCAAATAATTGCAGGCCTAAGGTGATTACCGTCCGCATCGACAACAACACAGCCCATCATTTGTCCACTAAAAGCGAGTGCCGATACGTTTGATGCATCTACCCCTTCCAACAACATTTTATTTGTTTCACAAACAGCCTTCCACCAATCATCTGGATTCTGCTCTGCCCAATTTCCATTAAAGAAGTTGGTATCATACGCATGCGTTACGCTTTTTATTAAGTTTCCATCAGTGTCGAAAAGCGTTGCCTTATTGCCCGTAGTGCCCAAGTCGTGAGCTATGAGATATGTTGCCATTACATGTTCCTATAAATCTTCAAATGGTTTTAAAATTATATCTAGTTTTTTCATAGTCTCATCATCAATTGACCACTTAGTACATGCGACATTTTTTTCTAATTGTGCAATTTTTGAAGCTCCTCCAATAATTGACGTTACTTCAGGCTTAGCAATTAACCAATTAAGAGCTAGTTCATTCATTGGTTTTCCAATTTCATCTGCTAAATCCTTGATTTTTTGTGCACCATCAAAATACATTTGAAAATCAGGTCCAACAAGCTTTGGGTTTGCGTTTCTAATATCATCCTTTGAAAAGCTAATGCCTGAATTAAATTTTCCAGCAAGTAATCCTTGAAAAAGCGGACTATATGGGAGAAATGCTTGTCCATACTTTGCACATTGTGGTAATGTTTCTTTTTCTGTCTTGTATTCTAGAGGGATATTATGATATGAAACTGGGTTTCGCTCAAGCATGTTATATAAGCTTTGTTGACAGTCAACAGAAATATATTTCATCATTGTTTCTACTTCTTCCACTGCATAATTACTTAAACCCACATAGCGAATTTTTCCACTTTGTTTAATTATATTTAAGGCTTCTGCTGTTTCCTCTAATGGTACATTGTGATCAGGCCAATGCATTTGATAAATATCAATGTAATCAGTATCGAGTCTAGTTAAACTTTCGTCAATTTCTTTTAAAAGACTATCCTTCGAAAGATTATTTGTCGTTTCATGCTTTTCATTCCACAAAAGACCGCCTTTTGAGGCAATAATAACTTTATCTCTTTTACCTTTTAAAGCTTTACCTAAAACTTTTTCGGAATTTCCCCAGCCATACACTGGTGCAACGTCAAAAAAATTAATTCCAAGATCGATTGCTTTGTGCACAATACTGATTGAGTTTTCATCGCTTGATCCATCCCAATCGCCACCAAAGTTCCAACATCCAATACCTATTACCGATATGTCGGCGTCTATTTTTCCTACTCGTTTGTAAATCATTCCTTTCCTCTTCTACTTATCTGTTAATCATATTAAATTCAACTGACTCTTTATTTGGACCCTCTATAGTGAAATACCTTGACCCATTAGGATATAAAGCAATATCAATAATACCATCAGTTAAAAATATCCTATTGTCTTTTTTACATTGCTCATATGATGCTTCGATGTTGTTTGTTTTAAGAGCAATATGGTTTACTGCTCCTGCCTTTGATGCTATTTCTTTTTCCTCATAGAGTTCAAAAACGCAATCTCCAGATCTCATAAAAACAACTTGGTTATCTCCAACAGGTCTTTCTTCTTCTATCTTAAACCCTAATTCGGAATAAAATTGCTTACTTTTTTCATAACAGTTAGTTGGTATGCCGATGTGGGCAAGACCTTCAATAAAATAACTCATATTCTTCTCCTAAATTCACATTTTATACTTTTTTATTTTACTACAAATCCTCGAATACTTCTATCGGTATTAATAGAAATTGCAAAAATAATAAGTATACCAAATACAATTTGTTGCCAAAAACCATCAACTTGAATTACGTTCATTCCATTTTGTATTAAAGTAATTAATAATACACCTAGAATTGCAGTATAAATATTTCCCTTGCCTCCGGAAAGTGAAATGCCACTTAAAACTGCTGCAGCAATTGCCATCATTTGGTAGGGTTCACCTACAGTAGGAATACCACTTTTTAGTTTTGCTGCAAAGAAAATTCCACCAATTGCAGCGCCTAACCCTGAAAGTGTGAATGCCATCACTTTAATACGTGGAACATTCAATCCCATAAGGCGAGTGGCTTTTTCGTTAGCACCAACAGCAATCATCCCACGTCCCAAAACGAATCGATGTTGAAAAAACCCAAATAGGCACATAATAATAACGGCTAATACAAAAATTAATGGAATGAAACCTACAGCCACTTTAGTCCAGTTTACTAATCCCCAAATTTTACTAGGCATTGCAAGAGGCATACCACCTGATATAATGTATGCACAACTTTGCCAAATACTCATAGTACTGAGTGTTACAATAAAAGCTGGTATTTTTACCTTTGTAAAGATAATACCATTAATTAAGCCTGCAATAATTCCATACACTACGACAACTGGATAAGCCCAAATTCCAATTTTTTGTAAAAGCACTGTCAGCATTACAACTGCACATGAACAGATTGAGCCGATTGATAAGTCAATTGAACCCAACAATAGAACACACGCAACACCACTAGCCATTGCCAATAGCGGCGATATATCAACCAAAATATTCTTTACATTAATAGCACCTAAAAAAGCTGGATTCATTGCTGTAAATAGAATTACTAAGACAATAATTGAAACACCGCTAAGATATTTGTTAACATTCTCAAATGTTATTGCTTTTTTAATTTTCATTATATTCATCTACTTCCCCCTACATCATACAGTGAACAATGTCAACTTGGCTTGGTTTACTTTCTGGTGAAGCTTCAAACTCACCTGTAAGTAATCCATCCTTCATTACTAGAATCTTACTTGCTAAACCAATACACTCATCAAGTGTATCTCCTAATAAGAGAACAGCCTTACCACTTTCGGTAAGTCGTCTTACTAACAAATATATTTCTTCTTTTGCAGCAATAT
>CAYJPS010000026.1:0-24375 GCA_964372135.1 uncultured Treponemataceae bacterium
GGGAAAACACTTGCGTATATTTTGCCACTTTTACAAAAAAGTTTTTTAGAAAAAACAATGGGTGATACATCTCTACTAGAAAAAAACAGAGCTACAGTATTCCCCAATCCTGAAGTAATTATTATTAGCCCAACATTGGAATTAGCGTCACAAATAAAAAATGAGGTTAATTTTTTCCCACCTTTTAAAGCTGTACTTTGCTTTGGTGGCTCTCCTCTTAAGAGGCAAATAGAATCTTTTAAGGATAAGCCCTATGCCGTAGTTGGCTCAAGTATTCGCTTAATGGAATTAATTCATTTAAAAAAATTAAAAATAGGCGCAGTAAAAGCAATTATTCTCGATGAAGTTGACCGCCTACTATCGCCAGAGATGAGAGATGAAACTCTGCAACTTGCTTCAATGATGCCAAAGGATTCACAGCTTATTGCTTGTTCTGCCACATTACCTGAATCAATGCAGAAAATTCTAAAAAGAGCTATAGAGAATAAGGAATCAAAGGATTTCGAAATAGCAATGCTTCCAAAGGAAGATGTTTTAAAATCTAGAATAACACACTGGGCCTTTCATGCAGAAAGCCGAGACAAAGCAAAAGTCTTACGTAGCTTTTTGGCAGCTGAACAACCGAAAAAAGCAATTGTTTTTTGCTCAAGAGTTGATGACACAATTTACTTAAACGAGCGCCTAAAACATCATAAGGTGACTTGCGAGGTATTAACGGCTAAAACAGATAAGGTAAAAAGAAAGCAAGCTTTAGACAGATTTAGATCAGGGAAGCTTCCAATAATAATTACAAGTGACCTTGCGGCACGAGGCCTTGATATTCCAAATATCACACACATCATACAGATGGACTTACCCTCAAATGCGGATTTTTTTGTGCACAGGGCAGGGAGAACCGCTCGAGCTGGCAAAGATGGAATAAATGCTATTATTGGTGATGAATACGAACTTCGAAATTTATCACGGTTGGAAAAAAAACTAGGCATTATAATATATCCAAGGGAACTTAGAGAGGGTAAGGTCGTAGAACCAATAATTGACTATTAAAGATTATTAATTATAGAATCTCTTGACCTAAAGCCTTATACACGGTAAAATAGAGTTAATATTATACTGGGCGTTCTATCCACTGAGAGATAAGGTGCTTTATTAGAGGTTATAAGTGTTTCTTAAAGGTCTTGAAATTTTTGGTTTTAAATCATTTGCCGATCGCACAAAAATTGAGTTTGCGGACGGTATTACTGCGCTTTTAGGACCCAATGGTTGCGGAAAAAGTAATGTTGTTGATGCGGTTAAATGGGTATTAGGTGAGCAAGCTGCCAAAACCATGCGTGCAGAAAAAATGGAAGACATTATTTTCAATGGAACAGAAACACGCAAACCACTTAATATGGCAGAAGTTACGCTCGTTTTGGCAAACGATAATGGCCTTTTACCACTCGATATGAGTGAAATCAGCATTAAAAGACGCCTGTACCGCTCTGGTGAAGGCGAATACTTTATAAACAATCGTCAATGTAAGCTAAAAGAAGTTCGTGAGCTTTTTTGGGATACAGGTGTTGGAAAAGTAGCATATTCTGTTATGGAACAAGGCAAAATTGACCAAATACTTTCAAGTAAGCCAGAAGACAGACGGTATCTCTTTGAAGAAGCGGCTGGGATTACTCGCTTTAAAGCAAAGAGAGCAGATGCAGAAAGAAAGCTTGCTCGTACCGAAGAAAACATGAAGCAAGTTGAAGGTATATTAGGTGAAGTTAAGCGCTCGTACGATACATTAAAAATTCAAGCAGATAAAACAAGTGATTATAGAAAACTTAAAGATGAAATTTTTGAGCATGAACTTGATATACAATTATTACGCTTAAAAAACTTTATTCAAGATAAACGAAACAGAGATGATGATTTAAAAAAACTCACATTAAAACGTGACAGCGTTCAAAATGAAATTGATTCTATAAATGCAGCTTTAACTGCACATATAGATGAAGTAAGTGCCATGGAAACAAAACTTGTTGAGATGCAACAAAAAATTTATGGACTAGCAATTGAAGAACGCTCAAAAAGTGAGCAATTAAGGCATTTTGAAGAAACAAGAAGTCTTGCAAAAGAAAAGCTTAAGCAATTGGAAATAAAAAAGGCAGGGCTTGAAGAACGCATTGAAATTCTCACGGAAGATGCAGATGAGCAAGAAGGAGCACTGCAAGAACTTCATAGAAGATTATCAGAAATTGCAAAAAACATAACATCTTTTGAAGAAAACATAACAATTTCTGGCGATAGAATAATCGATAATAATAAAAAAATTCTACAGTATGAAGAAAGCATTACGGATCTTGATGTTGCATTAGAAAAGTTACAAGAAAAACTTGAAGCAATAACTGAAAACATTGTAACCGAACTTGATGCAAAACTGACAGAAGCGGGTTTTTCAAGCCAAGGGGCACAAAAAGCAAAGGAAGAGCTTTCAAGACTTATTGCCCAATTAAAAGTTCTGTCAGGTGGACGAGCAAAGATTTTTTCAGATTTTGCGAAAGTAGAAAACCCATCAAAAAATGACGTAGGAAAGTTTTCACAATCTGCAGTAGATTCATTTACGGAAATTGAAAAATTAGCAGTGAATATCGAAGAAGCAGTGAGAACGTATGAAAGTTCAACGCCTGCTTTTATTAGTGACTTTTTATCTCCTGAAGGAATTATAACCCAAAAGCGCTCAATAGATAAGGAAATTCAAGAAAACCGTACGCTTGTTTTGCAAAAACGCGATAAGATAGCAGAGGTAAAAACTGAAAACTCAGACTTAAACTTAAAAATGGAAGAGTATCGAGCAACCCTTGAAAATCTTCGAATAAATCAAGCTCAAATGAAAACGCAAATTCAATCGAGTGATGATCAGCTTAGAATCCTACGGCGAGAACTTGCAAATCAAGAGGGAGCACTTAGAGAACTAGAAAACGAGTTTTTCGCTGAAACAAAAAGGTATGAAGACATTGATAACCAAGTTCTTGAAGTTGAAGGCGAAATTGCCGTTATTAGAAGACAAGGTGAAACATTAACCAAGGAACTCGAAGATCTAGAAAAAACAATAACAAATCGAAACTCAGATGTAGCAGGAAAAAGAGATGCATTAAAAGATCTTTTAGCAGCTATGACAACACATCAACAGAAAATTGAAAAGTTTCATTTAGATCTTGCAACAACCGATACAGAAATTAGAAACTTAAAAGAGAATTTCCGAGAATCCCATTCAAGAGACTTGATGGAATTTGAAGAGAGAATGTTTACAATCACAATTCCTGCAGCCCAGCTTAGGGAAGAAGCATCAACGTTAAGACAAAAAATAAAAGATTTAGGTAACGTAAACCTTATGGCTGTGGAAGAATTTACTGAAGCCAAAGAGCGCTATGACTTTTTATCAAGCCAAATTGAAGACCTTAAAAAAGCGCGCGATGATCTTCATAGAATTACAGAAGAAATTAGAGCCGAATCAACAGAGCTCTTTTTGGCAACGTATAATAAAATTAAAAAGAACTTTCATAATATGTTTCGCCGTCTATTTGGTGGCGGGCGAGCAGAGCTCCGCTTAGTAGATCCACAGAATGTTTTACAATCTGGTGTTGATATTTTTGCACAACCTCCAGGAAAAAAACTCGAAAACATTGCACTTTTATCGGGTGGTGAAAAAACCATGACAGCTGTTGCGCTTTTATTTGCAACCTATATGGTGCGTCCTTCTCCATTCTGTTTGCTGGATGAAATTGATGCAGCGCTTGATGATGAAAATGTAAGTCGTTTTATTAATACTCTTCGTGAGTTTGGAAGTTTAAGTCAGTATATCGTTATCACTCACAATAAAAAAACTGTTGCGGGAGCTAATACGCTTCTTGGTGTTACCATGGAAGAATTTGGTGTAAGTAAAATTATTACAATACGTCTTGAAACAGACGGGAAGGGTGGTGGTAGCTTAAAACTACCAGACATAACACCATTTGAAGAAGAAGATGTAGAGCCTGAGCAAAATGTATACATTCCTCCCCATCCTCCAAAGAGAAATAAAAAGAAAGTTGACGATAAAGATACATCTACTACAGAAACTGAAAACAATGATAGTATTGAAAATACAAGTAGTAAGGATGATAGTACTGCTACAAATATAATTGACGATGATACTTCTCATAATGAGGGTAGCGATGATTGATAAGCAAAAAATTATTATCATATCAGCAGCAGCTCTCATTTTTGTATGCATTTCACTTATCATTATTAGCGTAACAAATGGAAGCAGTGAAGTTATTGTAGAACAGACGTATACTTTAGAGTTTCCATTAATGCTCCCAGAAGAGCCTGGCTATTCAGGCGAGTATCTGTATGTTAACACGCCGAGAGATAGGTGGAAAAAAGAAGATGTGGATGAATGGTTCGTCATATTGGCTGGTAATAATCTTGAAAAATTAAGTGCTGCAAATGATCAGCTAGTAGTAAAAATTTTAGAGGCTGCGCCATGAGAATTATCCTTTCCCTTTTGATATTGAGTTTCCTTTTATATTCGTGTGAAACCACAGAAACAGACCAAATTCAGGCAGAAGAACAAGTTTCACCTGTAGCAGATCAAACTCAAGTAGAAGAACGAGTTGTACCTGCAGCAGACCAAACCACTGACGCCACTGAAAATCTCACAGCAGACAATTCTTCTCAACAAAATACTTTTAATGAAGAAGATCTTTTCTCATCTGAGGTGCAAGGTGATAGCGTATTACCCAATGGTATAGTCGAGGAAGAACAAACCAATTTGGAAAACGAGATACCAGTGCAAAACACAGAGACAGCCGAAGTAACGGAGGGTGTTTCCGAAATAGCTCTTGCTACAGATACTCAGGTTGTTCCTGTAGAAGAAATATTAATAGATGAAAATACTTCAGTACTTGAAGATAATGCAGAATTACTTGAAGATGAAATAGAAAACACAGAAGAGGCAGAGACTGATTCACTTATTCTTGAGGATGAGCCTGAAGTACAGTTTGAGGACTTAGAAGAAATCCTTACTGCTTTACCAGAAGAGACACTTTTAGAAGAACAAGATTCTTTGTTAGAAGATACTCTAGGCGAAGAAAGCGTAGTCATTGAAGAAAGTGCAGATATAGTAGATGTAGCAGAGCAAGAAGTAAGTGATGTAGTTATAGCAGAGGCGCAAGTTACAGATACAGCTATACTTGAAAATGATTCTCCAGTGGAAATAGAAGCAGTAGATTCTGCTAGCATACTTACAGAAGAAGATGAAGTTGTAGAAGAACTGGTAGTAGTTCAAGATGATACAGTAATAAATGAGGTTTTACCACTAGATGCTGATATACAATCACAACTTGAAGATGTGAGCGACGTAATTGTTGCAGAACAAATTATTGATAACGTAGATGCTGTAAACGTACAAGATGAACAAGATGCTGAAATTGCTACACTTGAACCAAGCGAGATTATTGGTGTAGAACCCATTCAAACAGAAGAAAATTTGGATACTCCAATAGCTATTGAAGAAACTGTTGAACTTGCAGGAGAAACACTCACTCAAGAAGAACTATTCCCAAATGGAGTGCAAGAAGAACAAGCAGGTGAAGTTTTAATTATGGACAATGAACAAACTATTACCGAAAGTGTTCCAGGAATTGCCACTCCAGTTCAGCCAATGACGCCTTCTGTAAACGAAGATAGTACTTTAAGTTATGAGCATGTTGTTCCTATCGAGCCTTCAACACTGGCACAACCTGAGCAGGAGTATGAAGAAATAGTACAGCCGATAGTTATTTCTCAAACAATTAACGCTTACGAAGATGAGTATGCCGATATTATTCTTCCAGGTCAGGGTTGGATATATTTAGGTGAGGTTAAGGAAACAAGTCCGAGTGTGCTCGGTTTTAATGCAAGATATATAGATGGGGAGGATACCCTCTTTAATTTTAACACATTAAACCAGGGTAGCACTGTTCTTCATTTTTATAAACAAGATGTTTTAGCCGACGAATATTTAGATGAGTATGTGCAGGTAAATGTTAATCGTTTTTCAGGGCAAGCAGAACCGTCATATAATAGTTCAAGTGCCTCTAGTTTAGCTGACGATGTTTTCGGCATAAGTACAGAGCCTGAAGTGAGTCTTGTTTTTGGTGAAGTGCAAGTAGCAGAAGAAAAAGTGTTTGCACCAGAAGATATCCTTGATCAGGCACAAATAGCATACGATGAAAACCGTTTTTCTGATAGTATTTCACTACTAGATGAGTATACTTCACTGGGAGTTGATGAAGTTGACAGAGCTCTTTTTCTTTATGGGCAAAACTATGAATCTACATCAGATCAAAGAAATATTAAACAAGCATTAGCGTCATATAAAAAAATAATAGACTCATTTCCAGATAGTACTTATTGGGAAGATGCTAATAAAAGAATAGTATATTTAGAGCGGTTTTATTTAAATATTCGCTAATAATCTTCTTCAGATTGGAAACTATATTGATTTGTGGGGAACGTTCTGTACATCGCAAGAGCGTTCCTTTTATTATTGAGGATTAAACCTTCGTTCCAGTATTCTAACGCAGCAAATAAGGCATTGCCGCCATCAAATTTATCGCTTCGTTGAGTTTTAAATGATACATAGTGCTCTAGTCTTTCGAAGTTTTTGTTTTCTATCGATTCAAGACGGTTTTTGTTAAAATCATTCCATCGTTCCATTTCTTGGAAACCCTCTCCCTCGTCTTCAATTATTAAGTGTGCATGAATGGGGCTAAATGAAAACCATACGTGTATATTTTTATGTATATCGCAATTATTACCATGTTTTATTGCGTTCTTAATCATTTCGCTTATTTGTTGTTCTAATAGATCTCGTTCTGTTATCTGCGAAGGTGCTGATTGTAGTAGTAAAAGGGTATAGTATCGAACTTTGTTATAATCTGATTCAAAACACTTATACTGAAGATGTGTTTTGTCAAAGAGTGGGTTTTGTTCGTCACATTGTAGTTCAATAGTTGCATTAATTTCTTGTGTCATATACTCTCTCTAAATAGTGTAGGTGCGTAGTGCACTATATTAATCATTGTTAAACAATGAAACAGCTTCTTCGATTGAATTTGTAATGGGAAAATAATCTGTTAATTTTGTTAAATCTATTACTTTTTTTACAGAACCATGAATATTTGACATTGCCAATTGTAAGTTGAGTTTTTTAATTATTGAGCAAACATAAATTAATGCGCCTACTCCAGAAGAATCAATATAAGTAACTGAGTCTAAATTGACAATAATTCGCTTTACATCTTTTTCAACCATTTTTGTAACAAGGTCTTTAAGTTTATAGGAGTTGTATAAATCCATTTCTCCATCAAGGTCTATAATATAATTATCCCCTGTTTTTCTTATTTTTAACTCCACTCTAACATTCTCCTTTTGCGTTTAATCCTTTACTTTTAGGACTACTAGTGATGCATCATCAACAAATTTTTTATTTCCCTTGAATTCTATTATATCATGTTTTAGGCGTTGTGTAATAGTTTTGATTGAAAAACTTGCATTTTTTTCAATATTTTTCTTTATTCTTTCAATTGAGTATTGATTTCCAAACTCATTAATTGTTTCACTAAGGCCATCAGTGCATAGAACTATTATATCGTCCTTGTTTATCGTCTTTTCAGATTGTGTAAACACTTCATCTTTTGAAATACCAATAGGTTTATTTTTAATACCAAGTTTTTCCCATGTTTTACTTTTTGCAGAATAATATAATACTATATTTTCACCAGCATTAGTACAATGTAATGTTCGTTCTTCTGGGTTGTAATCAATTAAAATAAGGCTTGCAAAATTTTCAAAAGTATTTTCAAACAATAATCCCCGGTTAAGCCATTGGAGCATTGTGGAAGAATTATGAGAGGTGTTAAGCATGATTCTTAGCATTGCCCGTATCGTCGTAGTTGTAAAAAGTGCTTTAATACCTCTTCCTATTACATCTGCAAGCACAAATGTAATTCTATTTTTACGTGCTATAATTATGTCAAAATAATCACTACATACTCCATTTGCTTGGAAAAAGATTGGCTCTAGCTCTATACTATTGTTCGTAGCATCTTTTAAAAAATATAGCTTGTTTTGCATTTCACTTGCAATGGTTTCTTGTAGAATGAAATTCTGTTTTTCATTCATGGAATTAAATGTTAATACTGTTTCTAACCCCATATTCGCAAATATGGATAATCTCTTTGCTATATTAAAATTAAAATCATTGAATGGAGTCGAGTTTAAATTTTTTGCTAAGCAAATTATTCCAATAGAAGTATTTTTTATAATGAGCGGAATAAAGATATATGAAGATGCTTGTAAAAATCTTTCATTTTCGCCTTGAGTTTGAATATCTAATTTTAGTTGGGCCATAATCTTTGTGTCAGATTTTGTGTGTATTATACACTCGTTTTGCCTTTCACGAAAGATTGTTGCATACATACTATTTGTCAACGTTATTTGCGTATTGTTATAGTAATTTTCAATAAGCTCTTTTGAATGTAATACATCCAAGGGGAGATCAGTTGGAGGAGGGTAACTTCCTATAAACGATTGTATCTTTAGATCATTGTTGCAACAATCGCAAATTAGTATCATTGCACCATCAGCTTGAGTTTTTTTTAGAAAAGTAGTGTTTAGAGCTTGTAAAAAATCTGATAATGTGTATTTTTTGTAAAAAGCATTTAATGCATTATCTAGGATTTCAAAACCATCTTCTTTTAATGGATTCTCTATTGGATTATGGGCTTCTGCTCTTTTATCTTGAGTTTGTGGTTTTTGAAGTTTAATGAATCCTAATATCAGTAATGTCAGAACAAGTAATATATTTAAAGCCATTAGAGCAAATCCAACTATTGGTGGAAATACTAATACTTCATTCATTTATTCTTGTCCTCCTTGGTTTGTATGCTCAAAGACACTTTAAGTATTTTTCTTAAAAATCTTATTAAACCATTTTTTAAGATTATTTGGCTTATGCATATTTTTAAAATCCTGAGCTGCAATGTCTAAACTAATCTCGCTTCCAAATTTGTTTTGCAATTCTTGCCAGTATTTTATTAGCCATACATACATATCCCCGTCAGTTCTTTTTTTGAACTTCTTCATTATCGATTCTTTTTTTAAAATAGTTATAACGGGAAGATATACTTCATTATACCATGATAAGACTGCTTCAACATTATCTATTTCTTGGCCTTCGCTCTTGTAATTTTTATGCACTTGTATGTGGTTGTATATTACATCGTATTGCCCAGATGATGTAAAATCTAAATTCCAAAAGTCAGTTATATCACCAAACGCTGTCTCTGCATAAAATACACGTTTTTCATAGTCAATAACTTTATTAAAAATTTGTTGCTTTGACATACCAGCTTTGAGCTTTATTTCACTTTGCAGACTAATTACTTCTGCATCAATGTATGCCATTCCTTGGGTTCGTGCAACAGATACGCGATGGTTTCCATCACGAACAAAGTATAATCCACCAATTTCATATAGCTTTATCGGAGGCAAAATTACATCGGTTAGTCGAGCTGCATCAATGCTTTTCCATCTGTTTTTTAAGTGTAAGTTTTTTGGAAAAAAATGATTGTCAAAGTCATGGTAACGGCCTTCACTGCCCACTATGTGATCAACTAGAATTTCTTTCATACCTACGTATATTTCATTCTTTGGCTTTAGCCATTTTTTTATGTCAGTAAAAGAGAGTAGTTGTGTTTCGTTAGGATTCAAGAAATGTTGAATCTCATTAAATAACGCTTTGTTTCTAGCTTTTAAGAAATCATCTTCAGTTTGTGCAACAATTGACGGATCCATATTCACCCCCTAAGAATTATTATTCTACTATGTATACTTATCTTCTAAGTCAATTTTGTAGTGACTAAATGCGTTTATAATTGTTGTGTTTTCCCACTTTGAAACACGCACTTCTTGACTATCATATAGATGTATATGTCCATGGACCATAATTTTAGGTTTAAACGCTTTTAAGAACCACAAATAGCACTTAAAACCTTTGTGACATAAATCACTTTTATCATGAATGCCAAGAGGGCTAGCATGTGTCAAGAATATGTCTAAGTATCGTCCATAAAAAAGTTTATTACATAATAAACGCGGTATCATTTTAATTAATCGAAAGTGCATTTGCATTTCTGTATATTGACTTAGGCCATTATTGTAGCGCATTGAACCAGAGCAACCTGCGATAAGCAGTTTGTTTTCTTTTTTAACTTTGAACCCACAATAGATTGCTCCATGGCAATGGCTTAGCGTATCTGTTGTATGCACGGTATAGTTTGCTTCGCCTTGGTGATAGTATCCAAACTCTTCAAGATTGTGATTACCAAAAACAAAATAGGTTGGTTTATTTAAAGTAGTTACAATGTAATCTATGTATTCCATTGCCAAATCGCCTGCGCATAATACAAGGTCAATATCCTTAAAATGCTCTTTTGCGCCAGATGAATAAACAAGAGGATCTATTTGGTCAGATACACATAGTATTTTCACAAGATTATATTCCTATTTTATCTAAAATTTGTTGCAGTTTTTCATTTCCAATTAATTCTACCGGTCTACTTTCACCATAGTTTAGTGCCTGTCGAGCGAACTCGGAACTTGTGAACACAAATGTTTTTACGCACCCTTGTTTTTTTGCTTTGTCTAATATGTTTCGTAAGCTGCTTTCTTCAAGGGGCTTTGTTTCCCGATAAAAAACGAGGTACGCAAGTTTTTTACGAACTTCCATCCAGCCAGAATCTTTTTGTTCTGTTGCTATAATTTCACAGCCAAATTTAGTGGATGTGGCATTTTGAGGAGATAAGGCTAAGCCTTTTAATGATATTTCTTTACATATTTCAATAAATGCTTGTTCAGAACAAGTTAAATATTCTTTCATTGAATCATTATCTTCAAATTTTTTGTATTCTGCAAGTTTCGCTGGAACATCTCTAAAGTTCTTATTTTTCTTTGAAATAATTGACCATTGTTCTAGAGCTTTATCTATATTTCTTTCTTTTTCAAAGCATGATGCTAAAAAGTAGCGAGCATACAATGTTTCATTCCCGTCTTCATTTTTGGTAATATTTATGGCTCTATCAAATTCAATTTTAGCTTTTTCTATATTGTTTGCAGCTAAAAAGCATGTTCCTCGCTCTATAAGAGATTTTTGTCTATAATCTGCATCCCGCGTTGCTTTTTCAAAAGCCTCTACTGCTGCTGGGTATTCTTTTGCTTCTTTAAATATCTTACCGAGGTAATAATAATTTACAAAAACATCGGGATTTATTTGGATTGCTAAGTCAATAGCTTTTTTAGCTTCAGGATATTGCTTTGCTCTAAACAATATCATTCCACGTGCAGCATGTGCTCTACCATGTCTTTTGTTTAATTGTATGGTTTTATTATAATACCCTAAGGCATGCTCGTATTTTTTCTTTTGCTCAAAAAGTTTAGCAGTTTGGAAAAAAACTTCTGAGTTTGTTGGATCGAGCTTTGTTAATAGTATGTATTCATTTAAAGCCTCATCAACATGATTAAATTTTGTAAATAGCTGTCCTGCGTTTTGGCGAAATTCTTTTTCAGGAATATCCATAATATCAAAAATGGCTTCTTGATTTACCATTTTGAATTCCATAAGAGCCAACTCATCTTTATTATCTGCTAAGTATGCTTTTCCCAAATAGTAATGTGCTACAATATCCCTACCGTCTTTTGCAATTATTGCCTTTGCTATTTTAATTGCATTTGCAGTTTTTCCTTGTCGTAATAAGTTCTTTATTGTGCTAATTTTCTTAGGCGAGCGTATAGATTTTACTACAACTATAGTAAGAATTATTGCCCCAACACCAAGAACCGAAATCAATATTATTTGAAAATATGCCATCAATCCTCTCCAATTTCAATTGAAAAAAAAATATATTTATGTTAATATAGTATATATAAGGTGGTTTTGTCCATGCAAACTAAGACATCCAATTACATTATAGCAAGAATTTATAGTTTATGTATACTACTTTTTAGAAAACTGATGATTTTTTTCCTTATAATTATGCCATCAGTGAGTTTTGCGCAGTCGTTTGAAGAAGCTGAAAATTTATTTAGATCTAACCAGCCGCAATTAGCTATTCCACTCTTTCAACGTTCTATTTTAGATGGAAGTGCTGAGCCAACCGTGTACAACTTCTTAGGGATTTCTTTTATGCAGATAGGCGATACTCAAAAAGCATTAGATACCTTTACCGAAGGAATGGCAGTTGCTGGTACTAATAAGAGAAGTTTATACTATAATGCAGGAAATGCAGCATATTTACTTCAAAACTATGAACAAGCAAAAGAATATTTTTCTTTTTCGCTTGTTGCAGATTCTGGTTATGCAAACGCATATCTCAATAGAGGAAACACAAATGTTCAATTAACGGCATACCAAGAAGCAATCGATGATTATAATAATTATTTATTATTAGACCCTGCTTCAGCTCAAGCTGATGGAGTGCGCAGGATGATAGCTGCTTTGCAACAAGAAATTATTTTTCAGCAACAAGAAGCTGAAAGAATTGCGGCTGAACAGAAGCGCTTAGAAGAGGAACAAAAAAGGATAGAGGAAGAGCAACAACGCATTGCCGCAGAAAAGGCTGCTGCAGAAGCTGCTCGTATTGCAGAAGAAGAGCGAATTGCCGCAGAACAAGCAGCAGCAGAAGCTGCTCGTATTGCAGAGGAGCAACGGCGCTTAGAAGAAGAAGAAAGGCGTATAGCAGCAGAAAAAGCTGCAGCTGAAGAGGAAGCACGTAGAATTGCTGCAGAACAAGCAGCTGCAGAAGAAGCACGTCGCCAACAAATATTAGCTGAAGTTTCAGCATCACTTCAAGCAGGTGGTGCAACGAACTTATCAGCTGGAAGTGAGGGAGGTTTGGATTATGAGTTCGAAGAAGCTGAACTTGAATAAAGGTGTATGGGATGAAAAGTGGGAAAAAGACCCTCCAATAAAAAAACGTAAAGTGACAAGTACTTGGGAAAAAACAACACCTAAAACAAAACAGGGAGAAACAACGTTGGAAAAGAAAACAGATACAAAGGCAACTGTAAAGCCTAAAGCAGCTACAGGAACTGCACAAAAAAGCTCTACACGAGCAAGTCAAGTAAATGCAGGAAAGGTTTCAGAAAAGAAGGTAGCTCCTGCTTCAAAAAATTCAAGCTCGGCTACAAAAGCTGCTCCTGCTAAGAAAGCTACAACAGCCGCAGCAGTTACAAAAGCTGCTCCTGCCAAGAAGGCTACAACAGCTGCAGCAGCAACAAAAACGACGGGGACAAAAACACCTGTTCGTGATTCTCTACGAACTAGCACAACTCGCTCTTCTCAAGCTACAAAAATCAGTGAAACAAAAAAAGATTCTATAGCAACTCCTTCAATACGTAGAAGTATAGCTGAATCCACTCAATCAACTGTTAAAACACCCGTTAAAAACGAATATTCTGGGATTAGGACTTCACTCAGCGATACTGCTAAAAAAATTCCATCTTTGTTAGAACGCGCAAAAGAAAAGAAGGTAGCTGAAAATATTGGTAGTAGCATGGCAATAAAAGATGTTGTTCTAGCTCGTGCAAAAAAAATTACTTCAACTGTTGGAAGCTCTGTTTCTGGTGTTGTAAATAAAATAAAAGATAAAGTTGCATCTCTCGGTGTTTTTCAGCCTAATGGCTCTGATGGAGATGATGGCAATAACAAAAAGAAAAAAATTCTCATTATAGCTGGTATAGCTATTTTAATGATAGGCTTAGCAATTGGACTCTCTGCTCTCGTTAGAAGCTGTGTTTCAGGCAGTGATACTACAACTATGACAAGTGAACAAGAACGAGAGAACATTTTAAATCTTGTTAAGCGGTATATCGAAAGAGGCGAGTATGAAAGAGCAATGGACTTACTTGACCAATTATTGATTAAAAATCCAAATGACGAAGAAGCACTTGCTATGAGTGATGAAATTTTAGCACTCATGGAAGGAGCAGATATTAATGATTTTGAACGTTATAATACACCTTCTGTTTCTATTGATACGAGTGAAATAGAGGATGCATTAGACCGTCTGGCAGCTGAAAATGCAGCCTTGGCAGCTGAAAATGCTGCAGCTCTAGATGCGGTAAGAAGAAGCCAACAAGATCAAGCCATGGAAGCAGATCAAGCAAGACAAGAAGAAGCCGAAGCTGATAGGTTAAGGCAAGAGCAACTTGCTAAAGAAGAAGAAATGCGAAGAGCTCGTGAAGAAGAGCTCGCTCGAAAAAATGCAGCTTTAGCAGAGTTAATTGAAAAAATTAATGATGAAGTTGCTAATGGAAAAGCGTTGTTACTGTCAGGCAACTACGATGGAGCAATGGATCGTTTTGAAGAAGCAGATGATTTATTGTCTGATGATGAGTTAGATGGACAAGATGATTTTATTGGTAGTAAATTATCTGAAATTGCTGGTTTATTACAAACTTCTTCTGAAGATGAACCAAATGAAGCTTCACAAACCTCACTTGAAAATAATGCTGTAGATTACGCTAACAAAGCGCTTGATTATTTACCAAACGATGCAAACGCTCATTATATTTTGGGAAAAAAAGCAGCAGCAGATAAACGCTACCAAGATGCAGTTGATTCTTTTACAAAAGCAACTCTCGGAGACCCTGATAACGCATTGTATTATTATGAGTTAGGAAAAGTGCAATATACAATGCGCAAATATAACGAAGCGAGACGTTCATTTGAAACTGCAGGTAACATTGATGGAGGATTTTATCAAGCATGGTTTAATGCCCACTTAGCATACAATAGGCTCGGTGATTCTGCATCTGCGATTTCATCTCTAGAAAAGGCTGTAGCTGCAAATGATGAATATGTTAATGGTTGGTTGCAACTAGCACGGTTACAAAATACTCGAGGAAACACAAATGATGCAATTGATTCATATGAAAAAGTACTTGATCTTGATTCTACAAATATGAATGCATTGCGAGAAATTGGTGCTATCTATTTAGGCCAAAATAATAATGCAAGAGCAGAAGAATATTTTAGAAGAGGTATATCATATGCAGCTTCAGATGCGATTACAAATTACAATCTTTCAATTGCATTATATGGGCAAGAAAAATATGATGAGGCTGCCAGCTATGCAAAAAAAGCTGCTGAAACTGATTCGAGCAACGCAACATTCCATTATAACTATGGATTGATTTCTGATGAATTAGGTGATTTTGACAATGCAATTAGTTCCTACGCTCGTGCAATTCAAATAGAACCAAATTATGTAAGTGCGAATATAAACATAGGTAAACTCTTTTTAGACTTGGATGATCCTGATGGAGCATTGCCATATCTCATGACAGCAGTAAATGCCGATCCGAATAGTTTTGAGGCTAATAACAATCTTGCTGCGGTTTATCTTGAAAAGAAAGACTACGAAAATGCAATAAAGTATTTTTTAGCAGCATTAAAACTTGACACTTCAAATAACACTGTACGCATGAACCTTGCTCAATCTTATGCATCTTCTGAACAATACGGGAATGCAAAAACTGTATATGAAGAAGTTCTCGATAGAGATGTTAATAATTCTGAAGCTTATCTCGAATTAGCAAAGGTAGCTGTTGCAATGGGGGATAATGCAGAAGCAGAAGGTTATTTAAAAACACTTCAATCTCGAAGTCCGAACTTTAAAAGAGATGAAGTTTCGGCCTTGCTCAATTCATTGTAAAGGTTAAAAAAACGAAGGGCTAGCCCTTCGTTTTTTTATGTTCTTCTGACTCTTTCAAAAAGCTCTTGCTTGCTAATTTTTGTCCAAAGAGGACGGCCATGAGGGCAGTGCGGGTCTGTAAGTGAAAAAATATCCTGTAATAGTTTTTCAGCTGTAGAAGGGTCAAGAATATGGCCGTCTTTTACAGCACTTCTACAAGCAGTCTTTTCTGCTAATTTTCTAATGAGTTCTTCAGGCTTAAGTCGTTTTTCAAGTAAATCTTCTTGTAAATCTCTTTCAGTTCCTTGCCATTTTATTGGAACGCTACTAACTTCCCAACGTCCTTCTAAACAATTTTTGATAGTAAACCCAGCTTGTTCAAGAGATTCTTGCAAATCTGCTAGATATGTATCATCTACAGTACTCATCGTTTCAATTACGAGGGGTATTAATAATCCTTGTTTTTCCCCAGAAGAGCTCATAAAGCTTTCATAAAGAACTCTTTCATGTCCTGCATGTTGATCGACCATATATAGCTCATTGTTCTTTTCAACAATTAAAAAAACATCTAAAGCTGTACCAATATAGCGAAAATTTCTTGAATTACTTTCTTGCTCATTAATTGATGCGTTATTGCCTATGTTTTCTGAGTTATTAAAATCATTGTTTGCATAATTATGAGAATAATTAGATGGAGCAGGGCTAAATGTAGGATATACTTTTTCATTATTTGAGTAACGCGCTTCTATGTGCTTTATAGAGTTGTAGTTATTTGACGTTTCATTTCCTTGTCTAAAGTCATTAAATCTACTTTCTGTTGGATAGCTAAATTCAGACTGTAGGCTTTCTTGATTTTGCTTTTCGGACGATGATTGAAGCATTCCTTTAACGGAAAAATCATTGTAAAAGTTTCGCACCAAGGAGCTAACTGCTCTATGTATACTTGAAATATCTTTGAAGCGAACCTCTTTTTTTGCAGGGTGAATATTAAAGTCTACGAGACTGGGGTCTATATCAATGAATAGGGCTGCGATTGGGTGAGTACCATTTGGAAAAAATCCTTCAGCTCCATAATCTAATGCTTGTAAAAAAGCATATTCTTGTACACGCCTATTGTTTACGAATATATACATGTGCTTTCTATCATTTCTGTACATAGAAGGTTCTCCAAGTACTACTCGGATATTCCACATTTCGCTCACTTCTTTTACTTCATAGAACAGTTTCGAGCTTTCTTTAATATTTAAGACACTGGTAAAGCGTTCTGTTAAACTTTGGTTTTTTGGTAAATCTAGACGTATTGCATTATCCATGGAAAGCCTAAATGCAATGTGTGTAAAAGGAAGAGACTTTTCTATAAATATTTGTTTACAAAGGCTTCCTTCAGATTGCGCTCGTTTTAAAAATTGTCGGCGAGCAGGGAAGTTTTCAAACAATGCTTTGCTCTGTGCAATAGTGCCTTCATGCAAGCTTGCAGGAGTAATTGAATGCTCTTGTTCTAAAAATGATTCTAGCTTCCATGCATTATTATCTCGTGCGCTTGTTATGCTTAATCTACTGACTGCGGCAATAGAAGCAAGTGCTTCACCTCTAAAGCCAAGTGTAGAAAGATTTTCAAGATCTTCTTCATTTTCGATTTTGCTCGTAACGTGAGGACGGGCGCATACTTCGAGGTCTTCTTTACTCATTCCCCAACCGTTATCCACAACTCGGATTGATTCAATCCCACCGCCCTCAATTTCAACAATTATTCTATCAGAGGCAGCATCAATTGCATTGTCCATAAATTCGCGTAATACTGCATTTGGTCTATCTATCACTTCACCAGCTGCAATCTTTCTTGCAACTTCTGCACTCAAGGCTTTTACCTTTCGAGGTGTTGTGATTTTTTTAGTTTCTGCGTTATACAAAAAATATTTCCTTATTCGTCAGAGCTGGAAAATAAATCAAGTTCAACCTTGTCATCTGGCATGCTTGGCTGATTCATTAATATTTGAATTTTTCCTTCAATTTTATCGAGCTCTTTTTCCATACCTTTAGCGAGCTTAATGCCTTCTTCAAATATTTTTAAAGCATCTTCGAGTTTAATATCATTACTTTTAATTTCAGTTCCCAAAGCTTCTAGCTTACTTAAATTTTCTTCAAAGTTTTTCATTTTTGTCTCCATGTTTTTGTATCAACACATAGTCTTATTCGTACTGATTAAAATTTGTATTAATTGACTTTTTTGTCAATCTACAATCGCATTATATGTTCCATCAAAAGAAATAACTTCTAACTGTTGTCCTTTTTGCGTTTCTTTTGCATTTCGTATTACTTTTTTACTACCTGCTTCACGAACAACAGAATATCCTCTTTCTAGTATATCGTGTGGATTTGCTTCTTCTAGTATTTGAACGGCGTATTTTAACCTATGCCTAAAGTCAACAACTTTATTATTTATTGCGTCTAATAAATCTTCTTTGGCATCATCAAAGCGCTGCATAAGTGGTTGTTCTATTGTTCTAAATCGCAATTCAAAGTTTTCGGGAGAGAATGAGCGTGTTAAGAGACGTAGTCGTTCAATTTTTTCTTTAATAAAACGAACTGAAAGTGAAAAGTCTATTCTTTCGTACATTTCTTGCAATAAGGGAACAGCAAGTTCTGCAGCAGCAGATGGAGTTGGCGCTCTTAAATCTGCTACATAGTCACTCAAAGCCCAGTCTATTTCGTGCCCAACGGCTGAAATTACTGGAATGCTTGATTCTGCAATTGCCCTTACAACGCATTCATCCGAAAATGGTAGTAGGTCTTCTAATGAGCCTCCACCACGCCCTACTATTAGCACATCTGCCAAATTGAAGATATTTGCTCTTTGTATTTGGGATGCAACTTGCATTCCTGCCTCAATTCCTTGAACTGCACACGGAAGTACGGTAACAGACACTTTTGGATTTCTTCTTTTTATAATTTGTAGAATATCTCGAATGGCAGCTCCCGTTGGACTTGTAACAACTGCAATGCGAGGCGAAAAATAAGGAATACTTTGTTTTCTATCTGAGTCAAATAAACCTTCGCTTGCAAACACTCTTTTTCTTTCTTCAAGTATTTTAAGAATATCACCAGTTCCGAGCTCTTCCATTTTATCAACAATGATTTGGTATGTTCCCCGAGCGCCGTATACAGAAATGTTACCTTTTACACGAACTTTCATTCCATCTTTTGGATTAAAAGTAAGGTAGCGTGATTTTCCCTTAAAAAGCGCTGCAGAAATAGAAGAAGTTTCATCTTTTATTACAAAATATACATGCCCTGAACTTGATGGGCGATAATTTGAAATTTCTCCTTCAAGCTCCACACTAAAAAAATTACTTTCTAGTAAATCCTTAATGCGATTAGTAAGTTGTGTTACTGTATATGTTGTTGAGGCAGGTTTTTCAGCCATGCCAAAGTCAAAAGTATCCAAGTGGTTGTTTCCTTATGTGTTTATTGTACTGTGAATAGAGATAATTTTCAAGTAGAAAGTATGTCTAAGATCTTTTCTTGTAGTTCGATTTTTTCTTTTGAAAGGTGAATGTATCTATTTGAAATGCTTGAGTCTTTGTTACGCTGCAATGGAGTATCAAGTTCTATTTTTAAAGGACTTCCTTTTAGCACAATTATTCTATCTGCAAGACACAAGGCTTCTCTAATGTCGTGAGTAACAAGTATTGATGTGCGATTTTCTGATATGGCAAGATTTTCAAAAAGCTCTAAAAGCTGAAACTTTATGTGTAAATCGAGCGATTGAAATGCTTCGTCCATAAGTAAGAGTTTAGAAGGGTAGGCAAAAGCTCTCGCAATGGAAACACGCTGTTTTTCACCCCCTGAGAGATTTGTTGGTTTTGCATGTGTTTTATCGGTAAGAGAGCAAAGTGAAATATAGTTTTTTACCCTTTTATTTTTTTCGCATTGTGAAAAATCCATGTTCTCTAATGGTAGGAGTATGTTTTTTTCTACAGTATGCCATGGGAGGAGCCTATCTTCTTGAAACACATAGGAATGAAGGTTATCTGATTCAATGCTGCCTTTTTCAACCTTTAGACGTTTGCAAATAATATCTAAAAGGGTTGTTTTACCTGCTCCTGATGGAGCAATTATTGCCGTTGTTTTATTTTTTTCTATTGTGAGAGAAAAGTCTCTAAATATTTCTTTTTCACCTCGAGTAATTGCAATATCTTTTATTATCACGGCACTCATATAGAACCTGCCTTTGAAAAGTTTCCTCTCTTTTGAATGGCAAGTGAAAGTATTTTTTCAAACAAAAAACTCAAAATAATAGTTGCAATGGTGTAGGCAAATACATCGGCTGTTTCAATATGCATTTTGCCCATTTGAAGTGCTGTTCCAATTCCTTGTTTGGGAAGACTCAATACTTCACTTGCAACTACTACTTTCCATGATAAGGCAAAAGCTGTTACACAGCCAGAAAAAAAGAATGGTATAATTTGAGGTTTGTAAATGTGAAGAATCATTTGTTTTTTAGAAAATTGATACACATTTGCCATGTCAACAAGTTTTTTGTCGATATTTTTTATTCCTTGTGCTATAGCGCCAGTCATTACTGGAAGTGTCATCAATACACCAATAAATACATTTACCATATTGGTAGAAAACCAAAAAATTGCTAACAAAATAAAAGATACAACTGGGGCAGTTTTGATAATGCTCATAGGAAATGAAAAAAATTGTTCTGATTTTTTTGAAAATCCTGTAAGTGTCCCCAATAGAATAGAAAGCACAAGGGAAATGATAAATGAATACAGAGTTCTAATGGTTGTTGCCGCTATGTTTTGCCAAAACTCACTTGTGTTAAAAAGTGAAAAAAGACTTGTGCACACTGCACCAGGGCTAGGTAGTATGAGCGGAGATGCAATACTATTACTTTGAATAATCCATAGTAATAGTATCACGGTAATTGGTAATAAAAACGAGTAGAGGATTGATTCAAAAAAATGGTTTCGTTTCATACTAAAATACCTTTACAATTATTTATCCACAGATTACACAGATTACACAGATTTCTATTTTATACAATATTTAAATTTATTGTTAAAATAAAAACTATATCAAATATTCATATAAATATTATGGAAAACTGAGGCACTGCCTAAGTCAAGCTCTATAATCCCATAAATCTGTGTAATCTGTGGTTCCTTTTTTTAATTAAAATAAAATCCAGTATCAGGGAGTTTTCCGCCAATTGAGTCTGGATTTGATTCTAAAAATAATCCAAGTAAATCCTCTATGCTTTCTTTTGCTTCTGTTGCAGGAGTCCATTGTAATGATGAAGTTGGAATGGAGCGAGTAACAATTGGAGCCTTTAATCCAAGAGAATGCTTTTCAACTAAGGCGCCAGCATCACTTGGATTAGCATTTACCCAGTCAATTGACATTTCAACAGATTCCAAAAATGCTGTTAATACTTTTGCATTTTCCTTTGCAAAATCACTTCTAACAACAAGGGCTGTTACAGGATAGTTTTCAGTGTTTCCACTTATTTCCATGTACACTTCTTGAATATCAATAACACGCGTTACTTCTTTAGATGCATCTTGCATAATAGCAACGCTTGCAAAAGGTTCTACGAGTAGGGCGTGTTCAATTTTTCCACTGATTAGGGCAGGGGCAATTTCTGCCGTAGGTATAGAAAAGTCAAGTTCAATAGCGTTTTCATCAGATCCAATTTCAATGCCACTTTCTTGAATAAGGTATCTAATAAGGTACTCTGGTGTGCTACCTTGTCCTGCTACGGTGAGTTTTTTGCCTTTTAAACCTTCTAAACTGCTTATAGATGAATCTTTACTAACAATTGACATCATACCGTTTCCAGTAATTCCTGCTAACATGAGTGCACCGTTATTTGCATTGTACACCTTTGCTGCAGCGTTTACGGGAAGGATTCCAATATCAATTTCACCTTTTAATAGTTTTGGTAAAAGCACGTCAGGACTTGCACTCACTTCAAATGTTGAAGATATTCCGTCAACTACTGGTGGATTTTCAAAAAGGTATGAAAGACCAATGCTTGAAGGACCATTAAGCCCAGAAACTCGAATAGATTCGATTGTTGGTTCTTTGCTTCCACCTGCAAAGAGAGTACTTGCAAGAAGTAGTAGGGTAAGGGTAAGTATTTTTTTCATTTTATTGCTCCGATTTATTTGTATTGATAATGTAAGTCTAACTTTTTTAATGAGCTGTGTCAATGCGGGGGAATGTTATTGTTTGGTATTTACTGGAAAGTAATCATATAAAAACAGAGGAAAAGCATTTAGTATTGATACTTCATTTTTTTTTTGAACATACTTTAATTCTTGTTGTTGAAAAATAATACTTTGCAAAATTGATTCCTTTGTTATTGGAAAGTCGTTTTTATCTGTGCAAATATAATGTGCTTTTTTTACATTTTGTTCTTTTAACCATTCCCAATTGTTTTTTTTCTGAATTTTATGTTGATCTGGTGTTTTTGCAGAGGGATGATTTGAGCAAGTAGATATTTTTAATGATTTTGTTTTTGTATTGTAATTGTACGCAATAAAATCTAGGTTCCCATAATGTGAAAAACTATTGGCTGTTTTCTTAAATGAACTGCATTCTGAAATTGGAACTGTGTATGTAAAAAAATTGCTATCGGGTAGTTTTTTTGTGTATCTAATAGATTCTACCATGGGATAGTTTATATATAATTTTCCGTTTTCTGTTTCATTGTCAAAAAAATTAAGTAATTCTTTTATTTTTTTATTGTTATCATCTACTTTTAATGTTTTTTCTTTATTTTGATGGTGACAGTCATAGTCAAAAAATAAATATACCTCTGCAAAGCTATCTCTTGTAAAATCGGAGAATGTGGTGTCTCCACGTTCAATTAACATTTTTTGTAACGTAGGAAATATATCTTCTGTGAATTCTGATTGAGTCATAGAACTATATAAATCATAAATGTTATTCTTGAAGGAGCAAATAATGGTTTCTTCTTTTGTGGGGAAGTAAAGATGTTTTAGTGTTTCAAAAAGACAAGGCTCTCGTTCTTCACCTTCAAAAATGCATAATATCATAACGAAAATGTATCCGCTCTAAATAACTTTTCAATGTTGTGACCAAAACGTAATTCTTTTTCGGTACAATCGCACAAGGATTTTATGCTATTACTATCAATAATAAAATTGCAATCGGGACGTAAAAGTTCATTGGTCATCAAGTACGTATTATGAGATGATGTAAACACTTGGCAATTTAAATTAAATAATCGTTTACACACTTCAAAAGCCAACTTAAAATGATAAAATGCATCAAACTCGTCAATGAAAACAAAGGAAGCATCTTGCATACGATTTATCCAGTAATAAAGTAGTTGGAGGGATTTAGTTCCTGTTGATGCAATAGTATTAAAAGGAATAGGGACATTATTTATTACACAATAAATAATATTTTCATTTGATTTTTCTTCATTAAATATAAATTCTTGTTCACTTACTTCGTTAAGAAAATATTGAAAGTCAACAACTAAATCATTTTTTATAAAATATTCATCAAGTAAACTTGAGTCTGTGTCTAACCCAATAAATTCTCTTTTTTCTAAACACTTAAACCAAAGCATTGAATTTACAAAATTTTGCAATTGTAATAAATAGTGATTTTCTTCTAAAGGGTAGGTTGATATAAGAAAGTTAATGATAGAAACATTATTTACGCTTCCATTAAAATTCTTTTTTAATGTTTCATTCATAGGAAATTCTTTATCTAATTCAAAAGAATTTTTGGTTCGCATAAAAATTAAGTTATTGTTTAAAGTAAGTTTTTCTGCGGACAACAAGCCAGCGGGATTTTTTATATAATTATAGTTTACTTCCATGCCATTAAAGTTAAAAAAATATTGAAACTCTATGTCTCCATTTTTGCTGCCTATGTGCATAAAATTTGTATAATAATCCTGTTTTTTCCACTTTTGCGTTAAATGATTTACTATGTCGAAAATAGCTAAACCAAAGTTAGTTTTACCACAGCCGTTTGGACCATAGAGTATACCGTTTTTTATTACACCATCTTTAATTACATGTGTATTAAACGTATAGTCACGTGGTTTTGATAAGTCGAGTTCTATTGTATCTTTAAAATTTCTAAAATTCTTTACCGAAAATTTTACAAGCATGTTTTTGTAGCTACTCCTATGTATACTATATCGGTAAACCCAATAAAAAACAATACCTTTCCGTAAAAAAATTACGGTAAAATTTTTGTAATTGCAATTTTCTAGCTTTTTATTTGAGAAGAAATATGCTCAACTCTCTATAGCGAGGTAACTTTTATGAAAAAAATATGCTCTATATTGCTTGCTTTACTCATTTCAAATATCTACTGTCAAGAATATAATTATGCAGGTGGAAATGGTGAACTACTTGATTCTGGAAGCACAGAAGATTACACATGGACTCTTCGCAAACATGAGCAAAGTGAGATTGTTATAGGAGATCTCGCAAAAGACCGTTCGCGAGTTGTATATAGTAATTCTTCTGAAAACGCTATTATTGTCGGAAAACTTCAAGATGATGATGTTATTTCAATTTTTGAATACTTATACAAGGATTATGATGATATAAAAAAAAAT
>CAYJPS010000026.1:24475-26448 GCA_964372135.1 uncultured Treponemataceae bacterium
AAAAATTCAACATGATACCTTTGAAGGATGGATATCCCTAAGTGGGTATTATGATGTGTATGAAGATGGAATGTGGTCGATTTTGGATTTACCTGAACTACGTACTACGGGGTGGAGTGAACGCAGATTAGTACAATGGTTAGCTGTTTGGGAAAACTTAAATGTGAGAGATATGCCAGGGCTAGAAAATAGTACGGTGATATATACTATAAGACCGAGAGATGATGGAGATTCAAATCCGCAATACAATGTTGAAACATTAGCACTTACTGAACAACAAGAAACAATTGATGGTAAAAAAGCCCCTTGGGTTAAGATAGAATATATAAAAGGAAAGTTTGGCTGGGTTTTTGGCGGATACACTACAGTTGAAAGAGGTGGACCAAAATATACTATACCTGAAGCTCAGCTAAAGTTTAGTTTAGGATGGTATTGATTATACAAGGTCTCTTTGTAAATCTGTGGAGTTAAACCCTATAATAATTCTAGTGGCAAACGCTATCGTTCTTCACCACTGCAAGTGAACCCAATTCGTAATTAGGCATTCGTAATTCGTAATTATATATCTATTTTCTGCCACTTTCCGCCCTTAAATCTATGGCGTGTAAGGTTAAAGCGAACTATTTGATCTAAAAGTAAGCCTACCCAAGCCCCTATAAGTCCCATCCCTAACGGATACACAAAAAGCCAGCTAGAGAATGGTCGAATAAAGGCAACACTTACCAAAGAAACAAATGCTGTGTATTTTGTGTCACCGGCTCCGCGTAAGCAGCCACCAAAAATTAACTGGGCTATTTGAAGCATAACAATAAATGCAACAAGTTTCATAATTATGCTGCCGTATTCAAGAATTGCCGTGTCGGTTGCAAAAAGTGAGTAAATGTGCTCACCAAAAATAATATAAACAATAGCGATAATAAGTGAAAATAGAAACCCTAACTGTTGGCAAAATGAACCATAGACGCGTGCTAAATCGGTTCTTTTTTGTCCTAAGCTTTGACCTACGAGTGATACACTTGCAACAGAAAGCCCGTCCCCTATAGAAAAAGAAATAGTAATAATAGTCATTCCAATTTGATGAGCAGCAAAGGCAGTCGTTCCCAAATTGGCAATAACAAGGGCTGTGAGTAAAAATCCGATGCGTAAAAAAGCTTGCTCTACAAAAGTGCCACTTCCAACCTTATAAAGGCTCCTGTAAATAGGGGCTTTGAATTTAAGCGTATTTGATTTACATAATAGGTATAGGTATTCTTTTTTTCTTAATACAGAGGTTAGCGAAACAATAAAGCCTGTAAAAAATCCGAGTAGGGTAGCAATAGCAGCACCTGTAACTCCAAGGGCTGGGAAGCCAAAATTACCGCCAATAAGTAGGTAATTAAATAAAACATTAACAAGGCTCATGCTTACATTCGCCCTCATGCTTATTCTAGTTTTACCAACGCCCCTTTGTGCCGCATTTATGCCCATAGTAAGTGCTTGAAACAGTAGTCCTGCAATAATTATTCTAAAATATGCTACAGATTCCTCATGCGTATCGGCTTGACTTCCTGCAAAAAGTAGAATCTGCTCAGAAAAAATGAGTGCCAGTGTTGTAATGCAAACTCCCAAAATAATGATGATAAAAATTGATTGTAAAAGCACTTGATTTGCTGCATCTTGCTTTTCTTCGCCTTTTCTACGAGCTGTTACAGCACTAATTGCTGTACTTAGAGCAATAAAAACGGCAAGGCAAATAAATTTTGGTTGATTTGTAAGACCAATAGCAGCAATTGCGTATGAGCCTAACGAGCCCACCATAATTGTGTCAACAAATACCGTTAGTGCCATTAAAAAGGATTCTAAAGCAGCTGGCCATGCGATGCGCACTGTACTAGCCAAAAAATCCCTATTTGACGGAATCTCTGTATTGAGCCCATGATTTTTTAATATATTTTTTGCATTAAATAAAAACATGTACTAGTATGAACCACTAG
>CAYJPS010000027.1:0-26345 GCA_964372135.1 uncultured Treponemataceae bacterium
CACTGTCACCTTCAAAGTAAACAGCTTTCATTGTTACTAGGTCAACAACACCTTCTAATTTATCTTCAAGCCCAATAGGAATTTGCATCATGTATGCGTTAAGTCCGAGTTTTTCGCGAAGTTGCATTCTAACCTTAAATGGGTTAGCACCTGTTCGGTCACACTTGTTTACAAATGCAATTCTTGGAACATGGTATCGTTTTAACTGGCGGTCTACAGTAATAGATTGTGATTGTACCCCACCTACTGAACAAAGAACTAAAACAGCTCCGTCCAAAACACGTAAAGAGCGTTCTACTTCAACAGTAAAGTCTACGTGACCTGGTGTGTCAATAACGTTAATTGTTGTGTCTTTCCATTGTACTTGAGTAGCGGCAGATTGAATAGTAATTCCGCGTTCTCTTTCCAATTCCATATTATCCATAACAGCCCCAACGCCGTCTTTACCACGTACTTCGTGGATAGCGTGAATTTTGTCACAATAGAACAAAATACGTTCAGATAAAGTTGTTTTACCTGAGTCAATGTGGGCGCTAATACCGATATTCCTCATTTTAGAAATATCAAAACTCATTGTATGTACCTCTCTAGTATAATTTTGCATCAAATGCAATACGTTCAAAATAGTATAGTAGAGAGAAGTATACTGAAAAAATAAAAATGTTTCAAGGGGGAAGAGGATTTATAATTAATAATTAACAATGAATAATTAATAATGTGGTGCGTAAAGCTGTTTTAGTAGCATCCTGTCATTCTGACTTTGCTTTTTGCTGGGCTACGCTTCTGTCATTCTGACTTTGCTTTCTGCTGGGCTACAGGAAGAATCTCCTTCGGGGCTTGTATATATCTTTATTTTTACAACTACCACCAATCCTAGAGCGTCATACCGAGCCTATCGAGGTATCTCCTTCGTGGCGTAGAAAATCTTAATCTTTCCGTATGCCACCAAGATTGGTCATGGTTTATCCACAGATTTATGGGATTACGCAGATTATAACTATTGCAGTACAAGGACAAAAAAACAGTGAGTTGCATCATTTTAGAGTATTGCAGGGTTGTGTGAAAAACAGGCTATATCGTTGGAACGATATAGCCTGTGTGGTTGAGTTAGTGTGAAAGGTGGTTAGACGTAGGTGAATAAGATAAGACGTGATACTTTGTTGTTTTCGAAGTGAAACAACATTCCAACCAGTTCATAGTCAATATTTTCAAATCGTAAAGCACCGTCAGAATACTCAAAGGTAGGACTACCCAGAATACTTAGCACTTTTTCTCTTGTATCCCCTAGCTTTAACCCGTCAGCGGTTACTATTGTATCATTTAAAACTTCTAAAAAAATTATTCTATTTTGATTATTCCATCCGATTTGAATATTATCAGTCTTATATGCATCAATTGGACCAAATCTAACATGAAAAATTCTAGTTTCAATTATTGAATTAGATTTTTTTTTCATATCCTCACTTACTATGTCGCCAATAGAAATTACTGCCCCATCTGGTAATATGACATTAACTGAAGAAAACTCTATCGAAGCAGTTTCATTGAAAACATAATCCTCAGAAGGAAAATCACTTACTTGACTATATAACTGTGGTATAATTGCAAATAACAGTAGATACTTTATTATTCTTTTCATATTTTATCCTCACTTTATTTAACATACTCAAGATTATCGGTAATATTATCCGAAAAAATTCCCAGTGGATTAACTCTTTTTCCGCCTTTATGAACTTCAAAATGTAAATGAACTTGGTCAGGGCTTCCTATGTCGCTCATCTCTCCAAGCTTATTACCTTGCAAAACGATATCGCCCACAGAAACACTTATATTATCCATATGTACATACACATGCACATCTCCACTAAGTGTTTTTATATCTACGTAAGAACTTCCATTAACAGATTTTGGAACATCCGCTAAACCAGAATAAATGACAACGCCACTTTCTACAGCTACGATAGTATCACCACGTTCTCCTGCTTGCATCGCTCCAATATCTATGCCGAAACGATGTGTAACTCCCATAGTTGATGTAACCCGCTTAGAATCAGTTGGCCATATAGGTGTTTCATTCGTTGGGACACTCCCCGGTTGTCCAAAGCTTACTGTTTGCCCAATTTGTAAGTCTTCTGGTCGACCAACATAATCAGATTCTGCCCAGTTTTGACCAGTAGCATTTAATTGCCAAAGCATGGCTCCAGCTTGGGCTGTATATGTTCCATCGCCATTGTCAATCCAACTACCAATATCAACTGCACTTAACCCCCTCATATCAACAAAATTCACAGGGTCATTTGCAACATAGCTAAACCAGTTGTTTCCATCTCTAATTGGGTCGACCGTGGTAAAACGAGCTTGTATTGGGCTATAATCGCGATAACCATAGTTATATAGGCCTGTCTCAGAATTATACGGTTTCCCAGCATAACCATTATGAAGTCCTGTTTTAAACGTGCCCATATAAGGATTTCCAAAAGCATCGTACTCATAACGTGCGTCAAGGCGAGAATTATTTTGAGTAGCAGAGCGGATACTGCCGAGAATATCGGTTCCATAATAGAGAGTTGTTTGGCGTCCTATGTCCGAATAGCTTATCCCAACCATGTCTCCTTTTGCGTAAAGTGCTGTCTTTTCCCCTGTAAAAAGGTTTTCTACACTTTCATAATCATCAAGGTTTTTATACCCATCGGCCAAGTAAGGTTCTTCTACATAAAGATAACGATCAGTAGAAGATTCTGTAAATCGGTATTCAAACCCTTGTTGAATAATGCTTGTTGTAAAAGCCGCATTTGAGTAAACTTCTGCTTCTTTAATTATATCATGACTTAAGCCATCGTACAAGGTGCGTATCGCCACAAAATTTTCACTCAAGGTCATGTTTCGCCTTCCAAATGCATCGTACCCATACCTTGTTACCGTCTTGCTATTTTGAATGGAATCACTTGAAATTGAAACAGACATACGATTTATGCAATTATAAAAATACTGTTTGGTTTTATAGGCATTACTCATTACTAATAGATTACCGTTTGCATCGTAAGAGTATTCCGTGCCGACTCCTGGCACTCCTGTATGGACTAAGCGATTTTCTGCATCATATCTATAGTCGATTATCCCCCATGCAGTTGTCTTAGAAAGCCGATTTGAATTATTATCATACGTAAAACGTTCTTTCCAAACTGTTTGTAAGCCTCTAAGCATCGATGAGCGTGCATAGCTTACCATATTTAAAAGTTTTGAAGCCTCTGCAACTTCATTGCGTGAAAGATATAAAAACTCTCCCTCGTTCATATATTCTGCAACAAACAAGCCAGCTTCCATTGCCTCCTGTTTCGCAAGCTCTGCTATTTCATTTGTGTATGGATAGTAAACAAGACTGAGCCTGCCTTGCTCATCATACTCATATTTTGTAACAAGAGCTTTTTCATCAACCTTAATATAAATTTGTCCATGTTCATTATAGATATAACCTTCTAAGCGAAGTACTTCTCCATTCCTTGCTTTTTCGATTATAAGTATGGTTCTTCCTACTTTATCATATACCGTTTCTTGCACTACTCCATTTGCAAATGTTCTTGAAGTTTCTCTCATCATTTCATCATAAGAAAAAGAAACTTCAAGGCTTTGAATAGTATCACGTACATTTAACAGTTCTCCGTTTTTTCCATACGTATACAAAACATCTCTACTCCCCGAAATATACCGACTTCTTCTTCCAGCTTTATCATAAAAATATGTTATTATTTCACCCGCACCTTCATCTATTTGCTTTTCAAGTAATCCTGCCTTATTGTACGTGTATAATATAGAACCTGTCGTATTACTTGCTTTTGCCACTCTTGCGAAAATATCATATTTTATTGTAGCTTCTGAACTATCACTATATGTATTAACCACTATATTCTGCTTTGAGTCAGTTACGATTGATTGTTCTTTTTTATTAAAATCTATTTTTCGAGACAATCGCCCCGCACTATCGTACTCATACGATTGAGACTCACCTAAACGATTTTTTTCATTTTTTAGCCGCCCAAAGGCATCGAGAGAATATACATAATCATTGTTTTTTCCATCAGTAAAAACAACCTTTTTCCCATAATTTGAATAGTCATATGACTCAATTATTTGGCCAGCAACGTTTACGCGCGTTAGCCTATCTAGCCTGTCATATTCATATTCTTTTTCCACAATGTTTCTTCCACTTTCTTGTATAACTCGTCCCGCATCGTCATAAAAGCCATGCCAGCGTACACCTAATGCATCTTCTACTTTTTCTAACTTTAAGATATTGTTGTACGTGTAGCGCTCTTCAGTCCCATTTGGAAAATGGACTCTAGATATTTTTGCTACTGCATTGTATTCAAAATCGGTTTTTTTGCCATAAGCATCAATGTTAGAAATCATTTGCCCCATTGAATTGTACACATTAGTGAACGTATTACTTTCACCATCAATTTTTTGTACAATATCACCCCATGCATTGAGTACAAAAATTTCGCTATATATACCACCATAATCAAACACAATACTTCTCGAATCATTCGAATATTCAATCTTGGTATATTGTTCTGCAAGCATCATACTATTTGAATTACCGACTATAACATGCACAAGTCTCCCAATATTATCATATTCATACCAAACAGAGCCTACATCTTTTTTTTCTTGTGCCAGCAGTCCTTGTGTATTATAGATATATTCAGTTACGGCTCCGCTTTGATCCTCTTTTGATGAGAGAGTACCATCAGGGTTATACAAAAATCTAATGCCATCTTGATGCATTTCAGAGCTAAAGGACAAAAACCCTTGTTCATTATATTTTTTTTCGTACCAACCGCCAAAAGTTGATTGCTCCTCTAGCAATCGCCCTGACGGACTTAAAATGCGATGTGTTTTTTCACCAAGAAAATTTTCTATCGAAACCAATCTATTCCAATCATCAAAAGCAAACACTTTTTGTCCTTTTATAGGAACCTCATGCATAAGTGTTCTTCCACCATTTTGCCGCGTAAAGGTTTCCGAATAAGTACTACCTACTTGTATACCATCGTTATTAAACTTCTTTTTATGAATACTATAACTAGAACCTGAATAATACTCATATTCGACCATCCAGCAATCTTCTATTCCTTTTTCGCCATACATTTCTGTTTTTAATTGTCCTGCAGGATAATAGGTATAGCGAACAAGGGTATTATTCCCTTGTTTAACTGCTAGCAAAAGATGCCTATTATCATATTCATAATCGAAAACTCTCTTTTCTTTTGTAACAAGATCCATTTCTTCCATTTTTACTATATCTTTCCTATTGTTTATAGTAAAAGTTCTTTGTAAACCTGTTGGCGTCGTCTGTACAATTCTTTTTGCACTATGAGAGTAGGTATACACCCTATTTTCGCCGTCAATGTACTTTATTAAATTTCCTCCCGAATCATACTCAAATTTTTCTATTATAGTTCCAGTTTTTGTTTGGATAACATTGAATGCATCATCATATGTAAAATAAGTTTCATTTCCTCTGTAATCTATTATTTTTATTATAGCACCCCTACTATCATACACTGCACGCTCTATAAGGATAGTGCCACTTCTAAATTCAATAGCATTGCCTTTTAGATCATAGGCGACACTTGATATTTTTCCATCACGATCAACATATCGTGTAACTTGATCAAATGTGTTATACTGCCATGTTTTTTTGCTTCCGTCAGAATATGTTTCTTGTATTTTATTACCTCTTGAATCATAACTAAATCGTGTAATACTTCCATTTATACTCTCCGATGATACATTGCCTATAGAGTCATATGTATACATTGTGACTTTTCCAGTAGAATCAATTTCCTTAATTGTTCTATGATTATTATCATAGTAAATGTATTCTGAAAACCCTGAATGATCTGTATATATTGTAAGATTATTCTTTAAATCATATTTAAAATGCTCAGAAAAACCTTCTTCGTTTGTTGTCGAGGTAGTAAGATAGTCACCCTTCGAATTTTGCAAACCGTAAGTAAATGACACAAAGCTCCCATCTGGCTTTGTAAAGCGCGTAAGTAAACCCTTTGCGTCGTAGGAATAAGAGCTTTTATCACCATCAGTATCAATAACCGATGCAAGATTGTTTCCGATATATTCATACTGAACTATTTTTCCATCAGAAGCATGTATAGCCTTAATAAATCCTCTTCCATTGTACTTAAAACTAATAGATCGTCCTTCTTGAGTTGTGATTTTTTCAAGCACTCTAGTACTGTAATTCCTTTCAAATAGCACTTCATTATCATTCTTGTCGACTATTTTTTCAATAAGGCCCCATTTATCAAACCATGTTTCCTTCCCACCTTTTTCATAAAGTATAAAACCTTTTTCCGATAAACTATCTTTGCGGTCTTTACTTTCAATTTTCATGTACTGAGCTTTTTGTGCATCTATGGGTTTCCAACTGCCATTGCCTATATATTTAAAAATATGTGCTATGCCCTTTTCATCAATAAAACTTAGAAAACCAGTACCAATAGCGTAGTACTCTTTGGGTGTATGTGCGTGCACAACATATTTATTTAATACTGAAAGTTTTTCCGCATATTCTTTATCCTTTGTTAACGATAGATACATTTCTTTCATTTCATTATATCGTGCTTGGATTGAATCGTAGGCATTTTTTACAGACTTATATCTCATTCGAGAAGACAAGGTAGCCTGTATATCTTTGAGAGTTTCCATTATACTTTTGATAGATTGAGAATAATCTTTCCCAGCGATTGTCATGCCTCGAATCAATCTAGAATCTAGTATAGAAGCCCAAGATCTTCCCATGCTATATTGCATGCTATTTGAACTTGCATAAAAACGAGAAACCTCAACATTCGATATATTACCCGATAAAGCAATGTCAAGCTCTTCATGCACATAAAGTCCAGTTGTTGCAAGCACAGGGTCTCCCACTTGTACAGCCTCAAGCATTGCTCTTTTTTCTTCTTGCTCTTTTTGAAATGTTATTTCTGCTTGCTCTACTATTTCTGTTAGATCTTCAATCTCTGAATATTGCACACCTGCTTCCACTGCTTGTGCAAGAGCTTCTTGTGCAGCACGCAATGCTAACTCAGACTGAGAAGGCCCTGAGCTACCACTTGCAGCACCAGAGTCGTTGTTATTATTTTCATTTTCACTAGCAGCTATTATATCAGCTGCTTGAATATTCCCAGAATCACCAGCGGTTTGATGTGAAGTTTGATTATGTACTAACACACCATCTTTGAAGTATGTATGATTATCTTGGACGTCAACATAGGTATAAAACACGTGCATTTCTTCATCAATAGAAGTACTAAATACTCTTTTATAACTAACTTCTCCATCTTTTAAATACAGAACCTTGTCTCCATTTTCTAAAAAGTTTGCGCGTACCCACCCTTTATTCTTCGTATGCACAGGAAGAATGTTTGCAAATGTAATCTTTTTAAAATTACTCAAGCGGACTGTTACTGGATACGCATAGTATTCTTTCAGTAAGCTATATTTCTTTTTCTCAAGTTTTTGCTCAATTATATTATAGCTATCAATCATTTGAGTAGCGTTCTCAAATGAAAACAGATTTTGACTTATTATTGTAAAAATCAATATACTTAACATTAATACATTTTTTTTGTTTTTCATAAAGTCTCCATTTTTAGACATTGTGTCTAAATATAAAAGGTGAGTACAATGATTACGTACTTCGAAAAACGTTTCCCAAGCGCAAATAATAATTAAAATACAGTAAAGAACAGTTTGTTTAGTAGTGTTGCGCTTTCATTAGTTGTTGGAACCCAGCCCGAGCTTTCATTTACAAATTGTATTTTGTTTTCAGTTATGTTATTTTGAATATATGACTGTGGATACATAGAATCAGGGACAGATTCTTTTAAAAATGATATAAAAAAAACTGACAATGAAGTTGTATTGGCATCACCAAACGGAAGAGCATTTATTACGGCCTGTTGCAAGACAGCGCTTGAATCCATTATTTTTTTTTGTATAAGACTATCACTAGATAACAATGATGCATTTTTTGAAATGCCTTCAGCATAGTCAAAGATATCTAAAAAAACATCGGTAGGATAAGTTGAGGCCCTATATGATGTCACTTCATACAACAATAATTCAAATATATTCGATTGCTTTTCGCGAGAATCTACATATTGTGCTACTAACGAAGAAAAGGAATCAAAGCTATCTTTTACTTCTTGCATTTTTTGTAAATCAACAACAACGCTCTCATTCTGTAAGCCAAATGAGAATAGGAATTCATTAATAGAAAATGTTGTATTTAAAAAATGCGAAAAAATATCTTTATAATTCCATCCAATAAAGTTCATAGATTTTGGAGTACCAACAAACCACGTAGCACTATCTTTTACTTCCCATAAAAGTTCTATTGTGGATCCAAAAGACGCATCAAGGGCAATTACATCAAGTGTGTTTTCACCAACACCTAATTCAATTGCACTTTGAAATTCTGTTATAGGCATAGTGGAGTGAGTTTGATTATCAGTAGTTACAGACCTCCACCCATTACCGTGTCCCCAAATAATAAGTGCGTAATGGTCTGCTCTATAATGATTATAACCATACTTTAAGAAGTTTTCCAATGTTGTCCCCCGAGACATATCGAGCTCTGTTTTACTTCCTACTTCGAGCCCTAATTCCATTGAAGATAACTCTTTTGAAATTATTACAGCATTTTCACCTTCTGCATCCTTGCTTATTTCAAACAAGCGAGAATCATCCCAATTACCATTCGTTTCATCATGCCCCGCAGCCCTATCAAATAATGTTAATACCGTAATATTATTTGCATCAAAATCAAACAGTTCAAGCTCGTTTATATCATGAATTGCATCTCCTTCTAATTCATTATCAGAAGCCATATATATCATAATTGTCCACTTTTTTGCAGAATTCTCTAAAGACACTGCATTTCCTTGAATAAAAAAATAATCTGTAACATAATTGGAACATGAAACAAATACAAGCAATGCAATACAATTGAAAATAGTTTTTTTCATAAACTTTTCTCTCATAACCCACTCGGAATAAAAGAGCCATACGGGTCTTCCCACACAGAGCCATCATTATACTCAATTTTTGTGACATAAAAAAAATCAATAATATATGGATCAGTAGGAATTTGGGTAATATAAGGATCTAAACTAAAGACGATGTCCTTCACACTGTTAGGAGCAATAGTTTCTAAGTATCGAGCCGATATAATATTACTACCCACCAATGGGCTTTGCTCACCTGTGCTATCAAAAAGCAAACAGGTAAACTTAAAATTCTGTATACTCTTATCAGAATTGTTATAAAACGTAAAATGTATACCTGCAAACTCATGGATGTTTACCACTCTTCCGATTTTACATTCTGGCTCGGTAAATGCATAAGGTACAGCATCTGTATGCATACATGAAGTTATACTCGTAACAATAAGCGAAAAAAATAACAATAGTGCTTTATTTTTCATAATCTTCCCCCAAGGTAAATTGTAGTATATGAGCCGTATAAAACAATACGACTCCCAAAATCTCAATAATTTTTTTTAAGGTACCTCCTTTGCAATAATTTTTCCGTCGTTAGAAAGGTAAAACACTACCTCGCTACCATCATTTTTCTTTATGTTTCCAATTTTTTTGTTTTCAAATTGCAACGTTTGTTGTGCACGAAATGTACTATCACTCTTGGTTTGAGCATTAAAAATTCTCTCTAAAAACAACAGTTCGTCTGGGAATGTACCTAGACGAATATAAATTTGTACATTGATAAGCAACGTGCTTTTATCATACGTCATAAATAGTTTTTCTATTGTTTGATGATTTTTGTAAAAGAGGTCAATCATAGCTGTAAACAGAGAAGTCCAGTTTTGAATAGGAATGTCAAAAAAACTACTGTTAGTATCCCAATATTCTTCTCGTATTATCCCTCCATGAGCTACAATTATTTCCCTCATACTACCTGTATTTTGAGTGTTTTTGTCTATGCTTAAACTACTACTGGCTGTAAATACATCATTAAGTGTAAGCGTAAGTTGCGGAATATTGTTAACAAAGTTCACTGGAGAAATACTGACTGCGTTGTTATATGATTGAATACTTGCATTGTCATACTCGTCCATGCTCACATGATATACTTCTTCAGGATATACTCCTTCTACAGTCGTTTCAATATGAACTTGAAATTCATTATCCCCAGATAAGATTTTTTGTTGCGTGTATGAAAACGATGTGCATAGCATTCCTTCTGAAAGCCATTGCTCTAATTTTGAAAAGAATATTTTCATAACCATATTTGCATTTTGATTTGATTTAATATCACCCATTTCTTGATACTCTGAGGTTTGATTTTTTTCACTAGATACTGCAATGTAGTATCCTGTGCTAGCTATAAAAGAAAGCGCACAAAAAAAACCCAAGAAAAAAAGAAACGAAAACTTTTTATTACTTTTAAATACCTTCATTTTTGGTATTTTTTTTTCCTTATTGCAAATATAGAGGTTAGTTTTCGCTTTCAAACCCTTGTATTCATGTAAAATAATAGCATCCATAACGACAACCATGAGAGTAAGTTTCATATTTATCATTATTATTTTCCAAAAAACGGCGCAATGGCTGCCAAAAAAAGGGTGTACTTTTTCAAGCTCAGATAATACGTACTGATTAATATGTGCATTAATAAATGGAGCTTTAAAACTACTTATTGAAATAGCAAAATAATACACATCATAATCTTCAATATTTATTATTGTTTTACAGTCCATAGTAATCTTCCTCATTCTTCAACATTAAACTGTGCGCTTTTAATACGTCCCCTGTCTTTTCTAGGTACATTATTGTTTCTTTTCTATATTCATGAATATAAAAATTAACATTTATACACAGCGATACAAACAACATTAAAAGTACATAAAGCAAAGCAAGTTCAATAAGTTTCATTTGATACCTCTCGAAGTCTATTATTCTCAGACACTCTTTCATACATGATAACAATATTCTCATACTCTAACTTTGCTAGCATATAATTCCTATATTCTAATTCCAAAGCGGTCAATAAAAAACTAAACAAAAAAAACATAATAATTAGCGAATGCAAAAAAATACTTCCTCTATCATTTCCACGAATAAATATTGTCATCTACTCCTCCTGAATTATCTAGACCATCAGGCCCTGTGCTAATTACCGAAAAGGGTAAACCTGCTTCGTTATCGTCTACATAAAGATAAGCCCTCCCCCAAGGATCATTACCAGGCTCTTTGTTTACATAGGGACCTTGCCAATTTATAGGAATAGGATGAAACTCAGGCTTTGTCCATAGAGCACGTAATCCTTGCGTTTTAGTTGGAAAAACACCACAATCTAAATAATATGTATATAACGCATTTGAAAAAATGGCTATCTCGGTTGTTGCAGCGCCTTTTTTTGACCTTTCAATATAGGAAGTACCTGAAATGCCAATGCTCGCGCTCAGTATTAGAATAATAGCCAATACTATCAAAGTTTCAATAAAGGTAAAGCCCTTATCTTGTTTCATATTACACCTCCAAAATCTGTTATATAAGGAATTAGTACTCCTTCCATAAGTATTAATAAATACACGCCTACAATAAAAAGCAAAAATGGTTCTATTAATCGAATACAACGATTTTTTTTAAATTCATGAACACGCATCATTTCTGCTGCTATAGTCTTACAAGTATGTGAAATAGTTCCTGAATGTTCGGCAATCTCTAGTAAAACAGCTTCTTTTTCATTTGCTAACTGCGATTTTCTTAATGATTCAAATGCAAGTGTTCCCCTACGTATTTCATTGTATGCTAAAATAATTTTTTCTTTTTCCTTAGCTGAATAATATATTTCTAAAAATAATTCAAGAGACTTGGAAAAGGTAAAACCTGACGTTTGCAAAAAGCCAAGTGTGTAATAAAATTGAAACAACGGAGGCTCTTTTAACGAAAAATATACATAGTAGGACAAAACACAAAGAAGACTTGTAAAAACTAAAAAAGCCCTTATAACTACTTCAATAACCTCATGCCTTGAAATACTCGTTAAGTAAAGTTCTTTCCAATACAAAAGAAAAAGAGTCCCTACCAATGCTGTTACAACAACTATTAAAGGATATGTTATCGTATCTTTTATTTCTGTGCGTGCTTTTATTCGATGTGTATGTTGCATACAGATATAATCTAAAACGTCATTTAAGCAGGCTGAGCACTCAGCTGCTTCTAAAAGGTGAATAATTCCATTGGGTACATGCATTGTTGGACAGAGTAAAACAGAACGCGAAAAGCTATAACCTTTTTGTATATTAGATAAAACAGCAAGTGCAATTATTTGCGTATGCTTTTGCTTCCCAGAAAGCTGAGATAACACCGTCAAGGATTGAACTATAGAAATACCACTTTTCAATAAAGTACTTAACTGATTAAAAAAGTAATATAAATTAGAAGCATGTTGCATATATTTCCTCCTCATGCATACTAACAATACCTTTATTGTCCATCCATTCCCTGTACTCATATAAACTTGCTTTTCGTAATATCATTTTCAACACCTCAGAGCATGAGGGTAAGACTTCAGCAATTGGTGTAAAATGCTCATGTGAACCTACGCCTTTTTTTACAAGGCGCTGACATAACACTCCCCCAAATACCGATGATAAAAGCCAGTTTTCTATTCCCATGTCCAAAAGACGAATAATAGCTGAAGGGGCGTCAACGGTGTGAATGCTTGCAAGCACCAGATGTCCTGTAAGCGCCGCTCTAACAGCAATTCTTGCTGTTTTTTCATCCCTAATTTCTCCAACCATGATTACATCGGGGTCATGTCGAAAGGAGCTTCGAAGCACTTCGGGAAAGTCCATATCTATCTCAGGATTAACGGGGATTTGCACTACATCATCTAAGCGATATTCAACAGGATCTTCAATAGTAATAATTTTGCGTTTTTTTTGTGCAAGCCGATGTAGAATTGCTGCTAGCGTAGTACTTTTTCCAGCCCCTGTTGCCCCACAAACCAATACTAAGGCATTGGTCGCACAACAAATAGCCTCCAAAAAATCTTTATGACAAGGTAAGAATCCTAAACTAGAAAAGTTAAGGTCAAATGTTTTACAAGTTAAGATACGTAGCACACACGAACTACCAAAGTTCGATGGTAATACAGATACGCGCACTTCTGCATCGACTGAACCAGCCTCAAAGTGAAAAGATCCATCTTGAGTTCGTCTTGTTTCAGTTATGTCTAAGCCAGATAAAAATAGTATTCGCAATATTAACGCTATAGAAGTCTTCTTTTCAATTACAGAGTAAAGATGCAAACTTCCTAAAATGCGCATTTTTATTCTACTTCCACTTTCAAATGGTTCAATGTGAATATCACTACCATTTTTTTCAACACATTCTAAAAGCAAAGAATTCAAAAGATGAATAATTGGCGCATCTTCAATTAAGTATTCAAGATTATTGCCCTCTTCGATTTGTTGCCCCAAACTTGCAAAATCCTTTTCTTGATGCGTTGCAAATTTTCGTGATGTTTCCTTAATAAAAAAATCTTCAGTTATGCTTTTATATGAAATATAAGCGCTAACATCTCTTTTAGATATATCGAGTTTTTCATATTGATGCAAATACTGAAAATATCTTGCTTCAATTTTTGCACAAAGAGATTCATTAGTGATATTAAGCAGACCAAAAACAATATAATGTGCTTCTTGCTCAAGTATCAGTACACCATTATGCGCACAAAAAACAGGGGATAGATTAAAACTCATAATGAACCTCCTTTTGTAATCCTTCAACATGTGGTACAAGATAAATTATCATTTCTGTACTTTCTTCGTTTTTTTGAAGAGATTTAAAAAGCCAACCTATAAGTGGTAATTTTGAAATCAATGGAGCGGCCTCTTCTACAAAGGTAGAATCGTTCTGCACTAAACCACTGAGAACAATCGGCTCACCACTTTTACCACGCACTTCCGTTGTAACAATCTTCTCAGATGTAGGTGGAGGATTCCCATTTTCAGAAACATCTGCTCCTCTACTCGATAGTGAAGCAGTGATTTTTGTCGTTACCATCCCATCCCCAGACACCCATCCTTCAATATTTAAAACTAAACCTGCAATAATTTCTCGTGTAATACCTGAGTACACAGGGTTCCCTGTTTCTGGATCTATGGCTGTATCTTGATAGCGAAATGTGTTAGTGTTTTGAAAATGTATTGGACTGCCTGAAATCCCTTGCAACTTTGTATCCACATATACTTGCGCTCTATTCTCGCCAATAGCAGTTTGTAACTCGGCTGCAAACGTGTAGCCAAAGGCTGAAACCACATCTAAATTTAAGGCAATTACAGAACCTAAATGACCAGACAAAGAAGTTGAGTCACCAATGGTTACTTTTTCTGCAGAAAATTTTGGTTTCCAGTGCAAGGATTCACTTTCCAGAACTTGTAATACAAGTAAATCATACCCAATAATCACAGAGGGACGATCAAGAACCTCTAAAGAACGTAATAAATGCGCAAATGATTCATCACTACCTGTAAAAAACAAGCTATGCCCATTTCCCGAATCACTAAACTGACTAGTATTAATACCCGGAGGTAGATGACCTAAAAATTGTTCACTAGTTATATATTCGAGTTGAACCAAATGCACTTTTTCTGATATATCACACAAACGTATAAAATTATTTACGTCTTCTTCGTGTTTTTCAGATATTTCAACCTGAACTTTACTGTTTGAAAGAATTATTAAATCAAATCCTGAAAAACGTGAAGAAAATAACGGCGCAAAATCTTCGGCTGTAATATATTTAAGAGAAATTGTTTTCCAAAACGTATCAGATTTTTTTAATGTATCTGAGGCATCTTCTAGTCCATAAATACTATACATATTATCATTAAACGTAAATGTTGCTTCCACTTGTGCACAAAGTGTTGTAAGCACTGAATCAAAATTTGAGCTTGAAAAAACAAGTCGTGTAATAAGCCTATCATCTACCATCAAATTACAAAACTGGCTTTCGGTTGTGCCAAAAAGAACTTCTATACTTTCAAAAAAACTGCCCCCATGAATATTTAGAGAATAGATATCTTCTTTTTTATAAATTGAAACCTCTCCACTATTTTGAAATGCAAAGGACTCCCTTGAGTGAATAGACGAAGTGTTTTTAACAATATTTATACTTCTCTCATTTTTATTCACGGAATATTCAGAAAATGATTGCATTACAATAGAAACTGCCTCTTCTATTTTTACATTTTTTACATGTAGAGAAACAGGGCTTGAAGGAAGTATGCCGTAGGTAATGGGAATATGAGAAAATTCAGATAGCTTATTAAATAACACTGAAGGAAGAATATCATATGCACTAATATCAAAAGTATTATTAGAAAAATCCTTCTTACGAATGTCAATTTTAGATACTATGATAACCCCGTTTACATCATGAGCATATAAGCGATTTGAAAGCAAAAATGCATCTGCGGCACTTTCAAAATTTGAACCAGAAAAACGAAAACTTGTTTCACCTGTAACTGTGTCATCACAGACAATTGACATACCTTGTGCAAGCGACACAGCATAAACAATATCCCGAATGTCTTGCATAACAAAATCAAAACTTACAGTACTTTCTGTATTTTGACCATAAGCAAAAAACATTGATACTATCACAAGCAAAATACTTAGAAGTTGTTTCACATGCTCCTCCTTTTTTTGTATATATATGTTTTAGTATTTTATGTAAAAAAAAATAGGTTTTTATTGCAAAAAAATCAAAAAAAAAATCATTTTTCCAAAAAAAATAATCCCCTCCTTTTTCCCTTGATTTTTTTGCATTTCAGGTATAAAATATAGGTATAGAGACCAAAAATCTTGGACTCCCACAATACAAGGAGGGTAAGCCAATGATAACGTACTGGGAAGAAAAAAATGGCAAGCTTATCCAATTTGATGAAGCAGAATCTTCTGGAAAAAAAAATCAATGGGTTGATGTGCGCTCTATTACACGAGAAGATATTCGAATACTGGAAAAATCATACAATATTGAGCAGGAGCATATTCTCGACATTCTAGACCAAGACGAACTTTCTCGAATTGAACAGGCAGATGATTATACACTTATCATTATGAGACTCCCTCTCTTTACTCCTGATCACGATATTCGCTATATTACAGTGCCTTTAGGAATACTGCTTTTTGAGCATACCATTATGACAATATGTTGGACCGATTGTGAAGTATTGCACGACATAGCAGCAAATAGAATACGAGATTTAACGCTAGATGATTTTCCTGCCTTTGTTATACGCATCCTAAGTCGAAGTGATTCAATGTTTTTGCGATACCTTAAAGAAATAAATAGACGCTCAACAGCAATTCAAAGTACATTAGAGCGTTCGGTAAAAAATAATGAACTTATGCTATTATTAAACCTTGGAAAATCTCTAGAATTTTTTACAACATCACTTACTGGAAATCAATTGCTATTAGAAAAGCTTACAAAAACACACATTATAAGTTTAGATAAAGAGGATAAAGATTGGCTTGAAGATGTTGAAATTGATAATAGACAAGCGCTCGAAATGGCAAATACGTATAGAAACATTTTAACAAGTATGATGGATACCTTTGCGTCGGTTATTTCAAATAATCTCAACATAGTAATGAAGCGACTCACTGTTATTTCACTTGTAATGATGGTACCAACTTTTATTGTAAGTTTCTTTGGCATGAATGTGCCTTTGCCATTTACACATTCTGGTTGGTTTGGCGTAATAATCATTAGTGCAATCTGTATACTCGCAGGCTTACTCGCCTTAGCAATTCTCTCAGATTGGCGAAACATAAAAACAAGAAAAAAGAAGGTATAGAAATAATTATGAAAAAAGCACACATACTTGTAAGCCTATTATTATGCACAATATTTTTTTCAGTGAACGCCCAAGAAGTCGACTTTGGGTTCGATTTAGATTTTTTACTAAGCACAGCTGTGGACACAAGTGAACATATACAATTTGTTTCTCTTGCAAACGGCAAAGATGTTTTTACGATAGGTGAAGATGTTCAATCTGTTAGTGCAATTCGCACAGTTAACCATTTTTATATGAATGCGTTTGAAACAACGTATGAACTTTGGTACCATGTAAAAGAGATTGCTGAAAGCGCACTCGGCTATACATTTCAACACCCTGGGCAAGAAGGAGCACTGGGAAGAAGAGGACAATCGCCCACAGAGCAAGGACGTTTTCAACCAGTTACAACTATCAGTTGGCGAGATGCTGTGATATGGTGTAACGCTTTTTCTGAAATTATGGGACGAACTCCTAGCTATTCTTACGCAGGTGAAATACTACGTGACGCTACAGACGCTGCAAGAGTAGACCTTGCTCAATGCGACTTAACTACAAATGGGTATAGATTGCCAACAGAGGCAGAATGGGAATACGCTGCAAGAAAAATAAAAGGTAAATCAGGTCCACAAAGTTTTATGAGTGGTGCACAAACCTCTGGGCCAGCATGGGATTTTGAAACCATAGCACAAGCCCATGAACAAAGTATCACTGACGCAATAGATAGTGATATTCCTCTTTTTAGGGTTGGAAGTGCAAACGTTGCAACTGCAAAAAGCCTTTTAGGTCCAATGAGTGCACCAAAAAGTGGGCAAACTAATTCGTACGGATTATACGATATGAGTGGAAATGTGCTCGAATTTTGTTGGGATTGGTTTGAAGAATATCAAGCAATTGCAGACGAGACATTTATTGGAACAGAAAGAGTTATGAGAGGCGGCAGTTGGAGCGAATATGCATCCTTTACCTACGCAGCTGACCGTTACGCATACAATCCTGGAGAGGCATATAATTACATGGGCTTTCGCATTTGTGTAAGTGAGCTATAAAGTTTTTAATTCGCTTTTTGTAACTAACCACTGTTCATGTACTTTAGAAACTTCTAAAACTGCATAACGGGCTTCTTCTAAAGAGCCAGGATTGACAAGTGTAGTTTTTCCTAAAGTGTCAATAGCAAATGATTCATGAATATGACCACTTACAACTATGAGTGGCTGAAACTCTAGAATAAAATCCCGTACAAGAGGAGATCCAACATGTGCACCTGCAGTAATGACATCGAGCTTTGTGTCAAGGGGCGGTTGGTGAATAAGTAAAACAAGATTATCAGTATTTTCTAACTCTTTAACCATATTTAAATCATTTATGAGTTCTTCATCGTCTCGTTCAAAAGGAGTAACTCCTGTAAACCTTAATGCACCACCACTTCCTGAAAAACTAAGGCCTTCTGAAAAAACAATTGAACCTTGAACACTAGCGTCATAAGAATCTAGGGTGTCAACAAAAGCTGGTTCATCGCAGTTTCCCGCAACACAAAAAAGTCTTTCATGTTTGCTTGATAGTAGCTTTAATGTTGGTTCAGCACTTGCAACATCTTTAAATTGTGCAAAGTCGCCAGCTACAAGCACTGCATCAGCCTTTGAAAACTCATCATCAAGTTTATCAATCATGTCTATTGCACCGTGTATATCTGATAGTACTAAAAATCTCATGCGCATCTCCTGGACAATTTAAATATTAATAGCCTTAATTTCTTGTTCTGAAAGGCCTGTGAGTTCAGCTATAGTTTGAATATCAAAACCTTTTGCTAGCGCGCTCTTTGCGACTATTAGCGCTTTTTCGCGCGCACCTTGTTCTATACCTTGTTCTATACCTTGTTCTATACCTTGTTTTAAGCCTTCTAGCCGCTCTACATCGAGCATATGCTGTTGCGTTATGTAGTATGCCTGCAAGTCCCTATACTTCTCCATCAATTCTACATCGCCTGAAAAGGTTTTATATTTTTCGTATACTTCTTCAAAAAAGGGATTTTCTTTTACTATTGTCATTTTATCTTCCTCCGGATTTTTTGATGTAAAAAACTTTATCCAAAGTTCTAAATCCTTGCTTTCATCGCTCAGTGCTTTTTTTAGCTCAATTAAATGTACTTCCCAATCATTTGTTAACTCAAAGCCAGTTGTGCATTCTTTCATTCGGTACACACTATGTGCGCGTTTTGTTTGTAAATGCAAGTCACAGTTCAGTATGCTCACACTGATTATTGGCTTTAGGCTCATATAATCAATTTTAGCTGATTTCTTTTTTTCAAAATCTTCTAGCGAAACATTCACTTGCTTTGCATAATTTACTGCAATGTAATACAAAAGCCTCGACATAAATCCTGCATTTGCCACATTTTGCACTTCCACCATAACCAGTTCATCTGTTTCTGTTCGTGCCTTTACATCAAGTCGTTTTTTACGCTTCCATGCGTAAAAAACTTACCGAGTTTGGCACAGCCAAACTCGCGTATCTATTCACTATTGGTGGCATCCATGCCACACCTTCGATAGTCGAGAGCCACGGACGGCGAACAAAAGCAAGGCGAGGTTTGAGCTATTCACTACGCTACGCTTGCGCAAAGCTCGGTAAGTAAAATTGACACTATGTCAATTTTACGACCACCTCATTGGCATCTTTTCGTAGCGCATTTAAGAAGTGAAGCAATATTTTTTCATTTCCTACATTTGCAAAAAGATACCTTGCAAAATAATCGTTTGTTGGAATTAAAATTTCTTTTTCTTTACTATCCATATTTTACCCCTATTTGACGATTTTTTCAACCGCAAAGAGTGCGATTTACAGAAAACTTCTGTATACTAAATTTATAGTGTTTTATTTGCAATTTCATACACATTTTGAAGATTTTTTTATAAAAAAGGTTACTGTTTTGATAAGGAATGACGATAAGAGGGCGTCAAATTGAAAAAACAATAGCACTCATCGGATTATACGAAAACGCTATAGTAATACTGTAGAATACACAGGAGAGAAGCATTTGAAATATTTTATTAAGCACTGTGCCTAATTCATTTGTCTCATTATGTTTGTCAATTCAGCCATATCGTCAGTTTTGCCAATTGTTATTCTAACCCAGTCAACAGTTTTTGGATTGTCAAAGTATCGCACTAAAAATGAATGTTTTTTTAATTCTTCATACACTTCTAGTCCATCTTTTCCTTTTAAGTGCCGTGCCATGACAAAGTTTGTTTTAGACGGAATTACTTCCCAGCCATTTTCGAGTAAAGTAGTACTAAACACATCTCTATCGTGAGTAATAGTTTTTGAAGTTTTTGCATAGTCTTTCCAATTTTCGCACACTAGAGATCCAAACTTTTGCGCAAATGCATCGACTGGAAAATGATTAAAGCTATTCTTAACTTTCATTATTGCAGCGATTACTTCAGGGTGCGCAATGCAATAACCAAGTCGCATCCCCGCAAATGAAAAAGACTTTGAAAAAGTGCGTATAATTACAAGATTTTTATATTTTTCTAAAAGTGGTAAAGCCGTTTCGGTTGCAAAATCAACATACGCTTCATCAACTACCAGAACTTTGTCGCTTGGATAGACTTGTAATATGCGCTCAATTTCAACTGTTGACAAAGCTATTCCAGTTGGTGCATTAGGGTTTGCAAATATTATTCCGCCTGAATTTTCTGCGGACAGCATACCTTCTGTATCTAATGTCCAATCTTCTTTTAGTGGGATTTTTTTTAATGGAATATCATAGTAATCAGCATACACTGGATAAAAACTATACGTTAAATCTGGCAAAACAAGATTTTTATCCGAATCAAAAAAGGTGTAAAAAATAAACGATAACACTTCGTCAGATCCATTGCCGCAAAATACCATGTCTTCTGTTACCGTAAAATCAAGTTTTGATGTTGATTGCAAAAATCCGCCTGATTCGTTAAGCATAGTTGCAATTGTTTTTCTTAAAACTTCAGATTCAGGATCAGGGTAAAGAGCAAAGTCCATTCCATTATTTTTAACATATTCAGAAAGTGTTTCCAATATCTTTTTAGAAGGCTCATAGGGATTTTCGTTTGCATTAATTTTTACAAATGTCCCTTTAGGCTGCTCACCTGGAACATAGGGATTTAAAGTTTGTAGTCTTTTTGAAAACATTGTTACTCCATTAATTATATTGTACGAAATGACGATAAATCGGTCAAGCACCAAAAACAAAGAAAAACAACTAAATAAAAAAATTGTAAATATTTACAAAACAATATTGAGAAAAATTTTTTTTTCTGCTATAATGGTTACATGGCAGCCAAGAAAAACCTCTTAACAATACTTGTGCTTTTCGCACAAAAACAAAATAGCCCTCATGTGCATTTTGCTGAATTTTGTGATTATATGAAGCGATATGCACAACATAATATAGATACTCAACCTGAACTTGTTTCGTATACTACAAATCCTGAAGCTGCAATGCACGATGAAATTGAGTCCTTACAAAAACAAGGTTCTATAATTGTTACTAGCCCTGAAAGCGATAAAAAAGGCATTATCGTTATCCCTTTTTATGCTGAACGTTACGCCTCACGCTTTCGAGAGATTGTTAACACTCCATCTATTCCATTTCCAACGGTAAACGACCTTCCAAAACAAGCTCCATTTGAAATGGTTGAACAACATCAAGCATCAATTTTTTTAGTTGAACTGTTTGAAAAAGAAGAAACTGAAGAAAAGCAACACCCAGCTGCAACAGTTGAAAATGAAAAAAAACGCTTGTATGGTTTAACATTTGCAAACAATATACCTACAATTCTTTTTCCATCTACCGTTTCGGCAACAACATTGTTCGATATTGCTCTTTCAAAGATTAGGCAAATGCTCAGAAAAGAAGAATTTCATGATTACTTTTTAAAAAGGCTGCGCTTATCAAATTCTGGAAAAGAACTATCGGTAAAAACATTTTTTTCACAGTTTATTCAAAAGCCAACTGAAGCACTTGAATCAATAAAAAACTCGAGCGATTCCTTTTATTTTTGGAGTCAATTAGGATTCTTTATTCGCCAAGATTATGAAAAAGTTACTGATTATACCCAAGAACATATTACTATTTTGCAAAGTGTCGCTATTACCGATATTGCAATTGGCCATTATAAAAACAAAGCTCAACAAACATTCCAAAGAACTACAGCTCTTAGAAATCTTGAGCAAGCGCTTAATGCAACTCCGCATTATTTTAATCGAAAGTCGATTGAAATGTTTACAGATACTCGCGGTATCCCTCTATTAGGTCAATATACTGCAGATGATTTAACAGAATTTTTAAGCACAGCTACAACACAAATATCTGACGGCGATTTACCTGAACTTTTAACATTTAAGATTCATACTGGAGATAGATATTATATTTATAAAACAAAGGTTATTCCTTTAATAATACGTCTCTGCAATGATGCCAGAGAAAACATAAAAGAAATTTTAACAAAGCGATGGTTTGAGTTATATAAAAAATTTGATACAACCCCAGCTATGACAGATCAAAAGGCCTTTGAATCATGCTTAGAAGCAGAGGTTAAAAGTACTGCGCCTATTTTACATGCATTACTTGAATCAAATTTTTTATCCTTAGTACACTATGACGCACAAAACAATAAAGAAAAGATGCATTTGTTTTCAAACGGAAAGTTGCTACCTTATAGCGAACTGTTAATGTTATCGAGAAGAGAAATCTCTACCGACGCAAAAATCCTTTTGCCCGTTTGGTATACTATACCAATTGTTTCTTGGATTGCAAAACTGCTCTTTAGACCACCAAAGCGAAAAAAGAAATCAGGGGCCATTGAACCAGTTCCAACTGCACAATTACAACTTAAAAATGCAGATGAACCTTCAAACTTTAGTAATGCAACAAAAAATCAGCGTCGAAAAGAATTCCATGACGCAGCCCAAGATGCTGAGTCAAAAATTGTTCCTGTGGGATCTACACTTGAGCGAGAAATGGATTCATATATCCGACAATGGAATAAATTATTAGATAAGCAATTAAGTACAAACCTTACAGAAGATGTTAATTCTCTTTTACGTGATTATATGCGAAAAACGCTTAGGTCAATAAAAGCAAGCACATTTACGCTTGAAAGAATGAAAAATCTAGCTGATAATGTAATGCAAAATCCAGCTCTTCAAAAAATATCTGATAAAGAACAGCTTAGAATGTACATATTATTATATATTATTAAGCTTACTAAAACCTTATAAAAGGTTTTTACCCTCATAATTAATACAAATTTTGTGTATTTTAATAGAATATTGCAAAATTTGTATTTTTTTTTGCTCTTTTCCTATTTTTTTTTCAATAAAATACTATAACAATATATGTACGTACAAAAACTTGTGTGCGGATGGCAAAATTACTTCTAGGTACTTTTAGACTTTTTTATTTTGTAGCGTCGCATCAAAATAAAAAGACTCATCCACATACTGAACCCGTTATGGGTATTTTTATAGGAGGCGTTTGATATGAATTCACTAAACACCATTATTGTTGAGGGAAGCGTTGTTCAAGAACCAGTTATGAGAGAAACTCCAAAAGGTACTCATATTTGCACCTTTTCTTTAATGACTGTTCGAGCTTACAAAAAAGATGACAATTATGAAAGGGAGGTGTCATTTTTTGAAGTAGAAACATGGGCCAAGTTAGCTGAGCTATGTATGAAAAATGTTGCAAAAGGCCGAGGAGTACGCGTTGTTGGAAGACTAAAGCAAAGTCGGTGGGATGGTACTGATGGAAAAAAACATGCTAAAATTGGCATCGTTGCCGAGCATGTTGAGTTTAAACCGATGTTTATGCAAAAAGAAAATGAAAAAGCATCAGCAAAGGAAAAAGAAGCAATACCAGAAAGTGCTTTAATTAGTGCGGAGGAGGCATTGGTCTTTTAAAAAAAAATCTTACTAAGCTTTAATCCGCAAGAATTACGCAGATTTATAGGATTTTTATTATAATACACCACAGGTATACTAGACAAAACAAGTATACGCCAAAATATAAAATATTCTTTATTTTAGTGTTTTTGTAGTGTTTGGGATAATATACAATACGTCACTAGTAAAAATCTATGTAATCCGTGTAATTCTTGCGGATACCTTATCGGCGAAGTTTATCTGCGTTGTAAAATCCGTCTTTCCAGTTAAAGCGGCTTGATCCTGGAATAACATCGCCTTTGTGCAAAGCTCGCATCATTTGCTTAAAGTCTGAGCGCACAACTTGCGTTTTAGACATATCAATTAAAAAGTGAGTAAAGCCGAGAGTTCGCAAACTGTTTACCTTATCAATAAGAGAAAATGGTGTTTCAGGCATTACGTATGATCCATCAGGAGTAGAAAGTGCCCGAAAGGACATGCCCTCTTTATCATTAAACCAGTGAAAATCATAGTTTTCAGGTAAACGGAAACGCATTCTAAAAAGAGCAGGATATGAAAAGATATTTATCATAGCCCTTTGACGTTGTTCTTTTGTTAACGTAGCTTCAAGATTACTTTGTGAAGTTTCATGACTCATTACAAAAGCATCTATGTTTTGGTTCTCAAGCCACGAAACTGCCCAACGATTAAATGTATAAAGATATGGACCTGCAATCATCGATACTTTTTTATTTTTTAGCATAGTTATATGGGCAGGATTATTTACCACAAATTGAGTAAACTTCATGCTTATTAATTCTTCTAGATCTTCTTGTAACTGAGTTTCTTTTTCCTGAGGACAAAATGGGTCAAGTGAAATGAATACTTCTTTTTTTGAAAAAGGTAATACTTGTTTTTTTTGTAATAAGGAACGCCTTGAATCTGCATTTAACTCTAAAATTATCCTTGTTGGACGCTCTGAAAGTACTGCATGCATATCATTAACGGTACTCACTTGTACATACAGTCCTTCCGGGAAATGAGAAAGATGTACTTTTTTTATAGGAGTTAAATCTAAAATAGGTAGCTTATCCCCACCTGGCTGCTTTCTAAATACGGAGATATCTGGAGGCAAAACTCTCTTGTAGCGTTTTGACATTGATTTAGTTTGTATTAGATATACACTGTCACCTGGGCCAAAACCTTTGGGCACATCTATCCATTGCTCATTACCTGTTTTTGAAAAAGATCGTATCATTTTAACTTTATGACTTACACGACCTGAGTCATCTTTTTTATGAAGCCTAATAGAATCACCTATTTCGGGTTCATAAGTGCCACCTCTAAGAAGAGCAAAGTTCTGTCTTTCTACATAACCCGTTTTTTCTTCTTTTTTCTTAAGCTTAGAAGCATCATCTTCGCTTCCTTCCAATACTACATAATCATCTTCAAGCTCAGGTGTATCTTCTTCTATAGCTTCGTTGCGTACCTTAAAGATTTTACCTAATGCAATTCCTGTACCGCCTGCTTGACCTGGATTTAAAACATGGTCTGCATCTTCACCTTGGTACCAAAAAAGCGTTTTTGTGCGCGCAAAGTCACCAGATAAAAGGCGCTTCCCTGTTGCAACTGCACCTTTTTTATCACTTTCCCAGTTATCAAGTACATAGCGATAAGCGGCAGTAACGCTTCCAACATACTCGGCACTTTTCATTCTACCTTCGATTTTAAAGGAGTCAACGCCTGCTTGTACAAGTTCTGGAATTTTTTCTATTAATTGTAAGTCATGTGGAGAAAAATAATAGCCACTTTCTGTGCCACCACCAATAATTTCAGCATTATAATAGCGGCGACATGCTTGTGCACACATACCCCTATTGGCACTTTTTCCGCCAAGATAACTTGAAAACAAACAAAGACCAGACTCACTTACACAAAGCGCACCGTGAACAAATACTTCGAGTTCTACATTTGTTTTTGAACGAATATCTTGAATTTCTTTTAAACCAAGTTCTCTTGCTAAAACAATTCGCTTTAATCCTTCCTTTCCCATCAGATTACAAGCTGAACTTGATGCAATATTCATTTGAGTTGATGCATGCATTCGTAAATTTGGAAAAAATTCTTGCACCATCCGCACAGTTCCTAAATCTTGCACAATAATGCCATCAGGCCCTACTTCGTTAAGATATTTCAAAAAGCGATACAATCGCTCAGTTTCTTTTTCTTCACAAACAGTATTTACGGTAACAAATATTTTTTTGTTTCGTCTATGGAGTGATTGTACCGCTGCCTCAAATTGATTCCATGCAAAGTTTGATGCTCGCATTCGGGCATTAAAGCTTTTTAATCCCATGTATACGGCATCGGCGCCTTCGCCAATTGCAGCTTCTAATGTTTCAATGTTGCCCGCTGGGGCTAATAATTCTGCCATACATTAATAATACATTAAAAAGCAAAAAGTTACAACAATAATTATTAATTAATAATTATTAATGCATAATTAATAGTAAGGGCTTTATATATGAAAAACGGTTACATG
>CAYJPS010000028.1:0-26184 GCA_964372135.1 uncultured Treponemataceae bacterium
GTAAAACATGGAATATTCCCATAAACGCCACAAAGCCTGAGCGCATAAACAAAAGTGATGATACGCCTGTTACACTTCTTGATTATTTAAGGGACGAAAAAGATGCTCGACGTAAGGGTGGCATATACCATAAAATACAAATTGAGCTAACCTATAATTCAAACAGAATTGAAGGAAGTCAGCTTACACAAGAGCAAACCCGCTATATTTACGACACAAATACAATTGGATTTGATAGTACCCCATTAAAAGTTGACGATATAGTAGAAACGGCAAATCACTTTCGCTGTATTGATATGATTATAGAAAATGTAAACTATACTCTAACGGAACCTTTTATAAAAAGACTACATCTTGTGTTAAAAAACGGTACAAGCGATTCGAGAAAAGATTGGTTTAAGGTGGGCGATTATAAAAAACTTGCCAATGAGGTTGCGGGTACAGAAACAACGCCTCCCAGAAAGGTTTCTAGTGATATGAAAAAACTCTTAGTACAGTACAATGCAAATAAAACTAAATCTTTAGAAGAAATAATCTCTTTCCACCATGACTTTGAGCGAATCCATCCTTTTCAAGACGGTAACGGCAGAGTAGGGCGTTTAATTATGTTTAAAGAATGCCTAAGAAATAATGTAACGCCATTTATAATTACAGAGGAGCTCAAAATGTTTTATTACCGAGGGCTTTCAAAATGGAAAGAAGAGAGAGGCTTTTTATTGGATACCTGCTTGACGGCACAAGATGCTTTTAAGAAATATTTGGATTACTTTGAAATTAGTTACAATGATTAAGCAAAAAAATATTTTGTACGCCTTATAAAAATTTAGAAAAAAAGGCTCTTTCACGTATTGCAATATCTAAAATCTGTGTTATAATACATATTACTGAGGATGTATTATGGACTTGAAAAAAATTGAGCATATCTTAAATTCTTTTTGCACGTATGGAGATCTTGAAAGCTATAAAGGCTTTGGAAAAGGATTTATAAATTCAACATATCTCGCAACTCGAAACCAAGGCGGAACAAGGGTTCGCTATACACATCAAAAAATCAACAAAAATGTCTTTAAGCATCCCGATGAAGTAATGGAAAATATCCATAATGCAACTTCACATATTGTGCATAAATTAGCTGAGTCTGGAGTAAAAGATATTTCAAGGCGAGTGCTTCAAGTTGTGCCCGCTAAGGACGGAAAACTCTATTACATTGACGATGAGGGCGAATATTGGAGAACCTACCTTTTTGTAGAAAACTCTCGCACACTTGAAGTAATGGAAAATACAGAACTCGCCTATAAAGTTGGCCGTGCAGTGGGTCTCTTTCAAGAACAACTTGCTGATTACGACGGCCCCCGTCTTTTTGAAGCTATACCACGTTTTCATGACATGGAATGGCGATATGAGCAATTTGACTCGGCACTTAAAAACGATGTAGTTGGGCGAGCAAAAAGCGTACAAGCAGAAATAGACTTTTTTTTAGAGAACCGCGAGCGTGGTATGATTCTCATAGATGGCCTAAAGACTGGAAAACTCAAAGAAGTTATTACACATAGCGACACAAAGCTTAATAACATTTTATTCGACGATGAAACAGGTGAAGCTATTTGTATGATAGACCTCGATACCGTTATGCCTGGAACTCATCTTTATGACACAGGCGATTTAATCCGCACTGCAACAAACACCGCAGAAGAAGATGAAGCCGACTTATCAAAGGTAACGTTTAACTTTGACCTTTTTAAAGCTCTTATAAAAGGTTATGTTGAAGTTGCAGGAAGTGTATTAACAGAGTATGAAAAATCTTTAATACCAGAATCGGGAAGAAATTTTGCGCAAATTATGGGGCTTAGAATTCTAACCGACTACATTAATGGTGATGTATACTATCAAATAAAGAGAGAAGGTCAAAATGTAGACCGTGCAAGGACACAAATAAAACTTATGCAGTCTATGGATGAACAATGGGATGTAGTGCAAGAGTTTATGAAAAACCTTGTATAACATATTGGATACTGCCTGTATAGGCAGGTAAAAAATTTTTCTGTGTAAAATAGTACACGACGGAGGATTTATGAAAAAAGCACTTTCAATCGCTGGAATTGTGTGTTTAGTGGCGCTCATCTTAGTTGGATGTGGCGGTGGAGAAGCTGAAGGCCCTACAGTTGTATATTGGTCAATGTGGTCAGACAGTGAGCCTCAAGCTATGGTTATCAAAGAAGCAGTTGAAGCCTATGAGGCTGAAACTGGCGTAAACGTTCAAATTGAGTTTAAAGGGCGAAATGGTATCCGTGAAGGATTAGAACCAGCTCTTGAAGCAGGACAAGAAATTGACCTTTTTGACGAAGCTATTGACCGTGTTTCAATTAACTGGGGACAATATCTTTTAGACTTAGAAGATTTAGCAGCAGATTATATCGTTGATCACGCAAATGCTGGTCTTGTATCAGTTGGACGTAACTTACACTCAACAGGTAACTTACATGTTATTCCTTACCAAGCAACAACATGGGGTTGGTGGTATAACAAAGATTTATTTAATGAAGCAGGAATCACATCTGTTCCTACAACTTGGGAAGAATTTGATGCTGCTTGTGCAAAATTAGTAGCAGCAGGTATCACTCCTATTACTATGGACGATGCATATGCAACAGCTAACTTTGGCTGGCACCTATCTCGCTACATTGGTGAAGAAAATGTTGTAAAACTTGTAAATGGTGATGGCGTTTCTTGGGATGATCCACAAGTTGTAGCTGCAGTAGAATCATTTGCAGATTTTGCATCAAAGGGATATTTTTCTCCTAGCGTTGCAACAAATGTATTCCCTGCAGGACAAAATACTGAGTTTGGTTTAGGCGAAGTTGCAATGTGTGCAAACGGTGCTTGGTTACCAAACGAAATTAAAGGTGTAACAGGACCAGACTTTAACTGGGGATATTTTGCATACCCAACAGTTTCAGGTGGTGTAGAACCTATTACAACTAACTACCTTGGCTGTCAAGCTTTTGCTGTAAACAAAGAATCAAAAGTTCCAGAAGAAGCTCTTGCGCTTGCAATTGCAATTTCTACAGGGGAAAACGATCTTAAAATGAGTCAAACAGCCTTAACTATTCCTGCCGACTCACAAAATACTGACTGGCCAAAACAACTTGCAGAACTTAGAGTTGCATTTAATGGAACAACTGCAGGTACAAACTGGGCAGCTGGTTTAGAATCAAACCCAGATGTAACACCTACAATCAAAGACAACACAATCAGATTGATGAGTGGACAAATTTCAGCAGACGATTATATTAATACTCTTCTTGCTGCATACTAATTTTTAGTACATGAAATTTTACGGTGGAAGCGTGTGCTTCCACCGTATTTGAGAGGATTAAAATGAAAAAAAACAAAGGTATGATTATCGGATTTTTACTTCCAGCTGTAATAATGTTTGTGTTGGTGTTTTTATATCCAATACTTAGAACTATAGCTATGAGTTTTTTTAAGATAGGCTCAGCAACAGCCCCCGTAAGTGAATGGTCATTTGTTGGAATAGATAACTATACAACATTATTAGCAACACCGTTATTTCTTACTTCAATGCAAAACATATTCAAAATATGGTTTTTTGGTGGGCTTATAGTAATGAGTATTTCACTTTTATTTGGTGCAATACTTACCAGTGGAATCAGAGGAAAAAAATTCTTTAGGGCAGTAATTTATATGCCAAATATCGTAAGTGCAGTAGCGCTTGCAACAATGTGGTTACAGTATGTATACAATAATCGATATGGGTTATTGACCGGATTTTTTAATTTTTTAGGATTAGAAGAACTTGCCCAAACTCCATGGTTGGGCGTTGATAATAAATTTACAGCATTACTCTTTGCATACTGTTTTGGTATGGTTGGATATCATATGCTCATATGGATAAGCGGGATAGAGCGCATTGGGGCAGACTACTACGAAGCTGCCACAATCGACGGCGCAAATAAAGTAAAACAATTTTTCTATATAACAATCCCTCTTTTAAAGGCCGTATTTAAAACAAACATAACCTTATGGACCGTAAGTACATCGGCATTCTTTGTTTGGTCACAGCTTTTTTCATCGGTTACGGCAGGTGAATCAACCCTAGTTCCAGTGCAATACATGTACGGACAAATATTCGGGGCAGGAAATACGGTAACAGAGAGAAACAGTGGGTACGGGGCAGCAATTGGTATAATTTTGTGTTTATGTGTTGTTGTTGTGTTCACGGTAATGAATCGCCTAATCAAAAAAGATGATTTAGAAGTTTAATGAATGTTAAGGCAAAATAGTACATCTTCATTCATTTAGGAGTATATATGCAAAAAATAAATTTGAAAAAAGAAATACCCTTGCTACCAGGGTACATTATTATAATTGGCTGGGTTGTGTTTACCTTTTTAGTGCTCGGTTGGATATTGGCTGCAAGTCTGTCAACAACACAAGAAATATTCTCAGGACAAGTGTTTAAATTCCCTAGTGGACTACATTTTGAAAACTATGCAATGGCATGGAGCCAAAGCGGGGTGGCAACATTTTTTACAAACTCACTTGTGTACTCCCTCATATCAGTTGCACTCTTAATAATTATTTGTGCTCCAGCATCATATGTCCTTGCTCGCTATACATTTTTAGGAAATAAAATAATACAAACGAGCTTTGTTTCTGCAATGTCAATTCCAGTTATTATGGTAGTGCTTCCATTGTTTTCTTTGATTGCAGCAAGCGGAGTACTTAATTCAACCTTTTCTGCAAAAGTTTCACTAGTCTTCTTGTATGTTGGTATAAATGTTCCCTATACAACAATATTTTTATTGGCATTTTTCTCAAATATTTCAAGAACTTTCGAAGAGGCAGCAGCCATTGATGGTTGCCCTCCTGCAAAAACATTTTGGAAAATAATGCTCCCAATAGCACAACCTGGAATTATCACCGTATCAATCTTTAATTTTATTACTGTTTGGAATGAATACTTTTTATCACTCATATTTGCAAATAGTAACGAGCTACGCCCTGTATCAGTTGGACTTTACGCAATGCTTCAATCAATGCAGTACACAGGAAACTGGTCAGGAATGTTTGCAGCGGTTATTATTGTATTCTTGCCAACATTCTTGCTTTATTTATTCTTATCTGAAAAAATTATCGCAGGTGTAACTGGCGGAGCAATTAAAGGGTAGTTGTTAATTAATAATTAATAATGCATAATTAACAATTATTAATGGGGTAAACTACAAGAAGATTTTGAGAATTAAAGATTTTTCGATTGCTAAAAACAGTTACAGTTTTTAGACTATCTGGATTGAATAAATGGCTTGTCTTAGTTTTCATATATTGAAAATGTTTCAAGTGAGAAAAAAATGAATATTAATTATTACTTATTAATTATTAATTGGAGTATACATGACAATAAAAGTTTCAACGTTAGAGCTAAAAGGAAATAAATTCCTTGGCGAAAACAAGCTTCCAAAATTTAGAGAAAGACCATACAACCGAGCAATGGATGGAGATGCGCTTTTAGAAAGTGAAAAACACCTCTACGGGCACGAAACGGGCGACAGATTCCTTCCATACACTATGCAAGACCTCTATTCAAGAGAACGTGAAATGGTAAGCCTAAAAACAATCGTTATGGAAAATGACCAAATTAAGGCAATCTTTTTACCAGAATATGGAATGCGCTTATACTCACTTTTTAGTAAAAAAGAAAATCGCGAACTACTCTACGTAAATCCAGTGTTTCAGCTCGCAAACCTTTCAATTAGGAATGCATGGTTTTCAGGCGGAATTGAATGGAATATCGGACAGCTCGGGCACACATTTGCAACGTGCGAAAGCTTGTTTGTGGTCATTTGCAAAGACGATGATGGAAGCGAGTTTGTGCGTGCCTATGAGTACGAGCGTTGTAAGGGGATTTACTGGCATATAGACTTTCACCTAAGCGATGATGCTGACTTTTTGGCAGCGTATGTTAGAATGGTAAACCCAAAAGATGAAGATGTGTCTTCATATTGGTGGACAAATATTGCCGTTCCAGAAAATAAAGATGTTCGCATTTTCTCAGGAAATAAAGAAGTTATCTATATTAATCCATCTTCAAATGAAAAAGAAGGGGCACTAAAAGGAATGGGACACGGAACTGTTCCTAACCTTCCAGTACTTCCAGGAAGGGATGTAACATACCCAGAAAATTATACCTATGCAAGTGAATACTTTTTCCAAAATGAAAAAGATGTAAAACAAACATGGGAAGCTGCCCTTTATAACGATAATACAATGTTTTTTGAACGATCTAGTGACTTGCTAAAATATCGAAAAATGTTTTGCTGGGGAACGCATAACGGTGGTAAACGTTGGCAAGAGTTTTTAACCGAAAAAGGAAGCGAAAAATACGTTGAAATTCAAGGTGGATTAGCACCAACGCAAGTTCACGGTATAATAATGCCAAAAAATACAACATGGGACTTCGTACAGGTGTTCGGTGGAACAAGTATAGACGGCTCAAAGGTAAAAGAAAGCTGGGACGAAACACAAGCTGAAGTGTTTAACCTAATCGATTCAAAAATCTCAAGCGATACCGTAAATGCGCTACTTGAAAAATATAGAAAAAATGCATCAAAAATGCCTTGTAGCGTAATGCACTTTGGTAACGGCTACGGCGCAATTGAACACATTAAAAATCCTAGTATAACACCAGAAGGTTTTGCATTCCCACTAGCAAGTATAAAAGAAAATGAACTTGTGTGGCTAAACCTAATGGAAAACAAAACAGTGCATGACATAAGTATCTACGAACTACCAGATTCTTACATGGTAGATTTGAGATACGAAAGCCTACTCGTTGAAGCTTGTAAAAAGTCAGGCTACACAGCACAAAACTTACTCGGAATAATGTACCTCGAAAACGCCCTCGATGACAGTGCTATGGAATGCTTTAAGAAATCTCTAAGTCTAAAAGAAAATCCGCTAGCGTATCGCAACCTCTATGTGCTAACAAAAGATAGCGACGAAACAAAGGCGCTCGGCTACTTTGAAAAAGCAATATCGCTACTGGGCAAAAATATACTTCGAGAGTATGCAGAAGAATACATAGCAGCTCTAACGAAGGCTAAACTGTACCAAAAGACTTGGGACTACTACAATTCCCTTCCATGTAAAATCCAAAAAGGCGAGCGTGTGTCACTTCTAATGATTGAAACTGCAATTCACCTAGAAAATGTTGACTTCCTAGACACGATTTATGCTCGTGAATATTCAATACTCAGAGAAGGTGAGCGTGGGCTAACAGACTTTTACTTTTCGTATGAAGCCCTCAAGCATGCCAAAAAAACAGGTTGCGCCTTTACAAGCGAGCTTGTGGCAGAGTTTGAAAGGAAGGACAATATCCCAATGGAAATCGACTTTAGGTTAACGCCAAAACTAGATATGTAAAAAGTAATTCATAAAAGTCTTTTGGGCGCATCCAGTAACTAAAAAGGTTTTGCTTAAACGCAAAGCCTTTTTAGTTACTGGACGGTCTGCGGCTCCAATTCCTCGAAAATGCAAAAGCATTTTCTGTGGTATTTCCGCCTCCGCCCTTGCGCGTTTCGTAATATTGGATGTGATATCAATTTTAAAAATGGTTATGTTTCATAAAATACAGACAGAGTAATCAAATTTTAGTCATATATGTAGTAAAAAAAGAAATATATGAGCAAAAACGTAAAATAATCACCAAATATATGATATTTAGGCCGATTTTACTTGACAAATTATACGATTGCCCCCATACTGTTTGTAGACACGTTTCTTGAAATGTAATGCCGTCTGAATGTTTTGTCTGAAGAGACTGTAGCTTACAAACACTGCATATGCCTTTGTTGTTTTTGCCCTTCTTCCGATTCATCTGTTCCGATTTCATTCAAATTGAGATGAACGTAAAACTATTATTGTAATAGCATATAGTAATTACCAATTGGTATTTATTAGCGTTACACGAGATTGGAGAGGTAAGTAAGAAATGGCTCAAAAACTTTATGTTGGCAATTTAGCCTACGGAACGAGCGAAGAATCGCTGAGTGAAACATTTTCTCAGTATGGAGAAGTAGTATCAGCTATCGTAATTAGGGATCGTGAAACTCAACGGTCAAAAGGATTTGGCTTTGTTGAAATGGCAGAGCAGTCTTGTGCAGAAGCAGCAATGACAACACTTGATGGTACAGAAATTGATGGAAGAAAAATCAGGGTAAATATTGCAGAAGACAGACCAAGAACATCGAGACCTCCACGTAGAGATTTTGATAGAGATTATTAATTTTTAGATTAATACTGATAAAAAATAGCTATTGATGTATCGTCGATAGCTATTTTTTAATAGTACATGAGGTGCTTTTTTGTGCCGATACATAAATATGCACTTTTTACCAGATAGATTTGAAGAATTTATTTCACCAAGTTGTGATAGATTTGAATTTTTAAAAGACTATTTAACAAACATGGGTATTCATTTTTCTGTTATTCCCATTGAAAATTATAACCATATATATATACAGCTTCCTGAACATACATATAACCCAACATTTAAGATGAAAACAATTATAGCACATTACGATAGAGCAACAGGCTCAAAAGGGGAGTATATTACTCCTGGTGCCAATGATAATTCTGCGGCAGTGTTTCAAATACTTCTTTGGGTAAAGCGTCTTCTTAATACTCCCGTTCATAGGGCAAATGCAAGTAATATTCGCGTTTTTTTAACCGATGGTGAAGAGATGGGAAGTGCTCAAACGCAAGGTGCATTCGCTCTTGCAAACCTTTTTAAAAGAATGCGCTTGGCAAATGACGATGTGTTTGTACTTGATGGTTGTGGACGAGGCGATGTGCTTGCTGTTTCTAATGCAGGGCGTTCTGGGAAAGCACCTCCTGCGTTCATTAAGAAGTTTGATGCTTTGTTTGAAAAGACCTGTAGGTTAGCACGAGAAGCATCACAAGGAAACTGGGTAACAATCCCTGTGCCATACAGTGATAATGCAGGTTTTATTGCAAATGGCATTCCAGCAGTTGCACTTACCGTTCTTCCTTCCGATGAAGCTTCTTTGTATATGCGTAATTTACAAAAAGATAGAAATCTGTCCAATTCCATTATGACTAATGGCGTAGTCGCTCATGGAGCAGGATTTTTGAGTCTTAATAGCCGTTCAAGTACTGCTTCTATATCTATGCTTAGAGAAGCGCAAATAGATCCTGCAGAAGCGCTTATAATGAGCGAAAAGCTGCCAAAGACATGGCGAATGATGCACACAGAGCATGATAGTGCAGTGAGTTTAACCGAACAGGCTTTTGTTGCAATGGCAAGATTTCTCGATGCTTTGGCTGAAAACAAAGAAATGGCATAAGCATAGCTACATGTATCAATAATTGACAGCTACAAAAAAAAATGATACTATAACATATTACGGGCAATAGCGCAGTTGGTTAGCGTACAAGTCTGGGGGACTTGGGGTCCCCGGTTCAAATCCGGGTTGCCCGAATAAAATATACATGAATTCATTGTTGTATTCATGCGTACATCGATGTATTTGATAAAATAAACTGTATGCAATTATCTCATAAAATTGTAACATTTCGTTATTTCGTTTGTTTGTATTTTAGGAGATAGTTTATGACAGAATTTGAATACAAAAAAATCCCTCTAAAGATGATTATATATTGCTATTTAGCAATCTTATTTCCTTTGTTTTTTTCATTGTTTCAATTAATATATTATGGAGTATATTCATGGGCCGATGTTCCGATAATTTTAGGCTCGCCTATTCTTATTCCTTATCAAATTGTGGTGTATTCATTACCTGCAATTTTAGTTAAAGTGGTAAATGGAAAGTTTAAACTATTTGATGGTAGTGAAAAATCAAAAGATGATCTAAATAAGATTGCTCTAATGTATATGCAAGTAATATTAGGTCTTCCCATTGTTTTGAATATTGTAACTGGTTTGATAATGGTAAAGGTTAATGAAATTGTTGGGGCCGATATAGATTCATTAGCAATGATGTCAAATAACCTTGGACTTATGTTTTCTTTTGGAACTTTTTTCTCAGTTCAGGCACTAACATTATTTCAAAAACATTTAACATGGCTACCACTTGAAAAACGATTCCTCATGGTTGGGCAAAGAAGTCGCATGATGATATTGTCATTCTTTTCTTTAACGGGTCTTTTTTTATTAGCTTTTGCAATTCCTTTAATAATAGGTGAAGAAAATTTTACAATGCAAATGTATATGAAACTTGTAGTGCCACTTGCAGTTCTAGGTGTGCTGGCTGGTATTTTAACAATAACAACCTTTGCAATTAGTAATGAAAAGATACTGCATAGGATTAGCAATGCTTTAGAACTTTTAGCGGAAAAAAAATATACCTTTAACGCTTTACCAGTGGATTCTAGAGATGAGTTTGGCTTGGTAACGAATAGTTTAAATGTATTTTATGAAGAAACGAAGGACTTGTTAAAGAAGTTAGATTTTACAATAAGTAAAACCGAAAAATCTGCAAGTGAAATGAGCGATGGTATGATTGAGGCTGTACAAAGCACAACATCTGTTACTGAAAATATTTTTAAAGTAGTTGAGTTGTCTTCAGATCAAGCGAGTAGGCTATCAGTTGTGTCCGAAATGATAGGAAATATACAAGCTGCTTTACAAAAACTTGATGATAGTATTATTTCTCAGTCTGCAAGTGTTACTCAATCTTCAGCTGCAATTGAAGAAATGCTTGCAAATATTTCTTCTGTTACTGAAACATTGCAAAGAAATGCAGATACAGTAAAAAATCTTGCTGACTCATCTGAAAAAGGTCTTGAGGAAGTACAAGATACTGTTGGAATTTCAGAAATAATGCTTACTGAATCTGAGGGGCTCTTGGAAGCAAGTACGGTTATTCAAAGTATTGCTGATCAAACCAACCTCTTAGCAATGAATGCTGCTATTGAAGCCGCACATGCAGGTGAGGCAGGAAAAGGCTTTGCTGTTGTAGCCGATGAAATACGCAAGTTAGCAGATGATTCAAATCTTCAGGGTAAAACTATTGCAAATAGATTGACCGTATTAAAGCAATCTATTATCGATATTTCAGATAGAATTCGCCATGTTGAAGAACAGTTCGACAGTATCTTCCAGCAAGCAGAGGTTGTAAAAAACCAAGAAAGCCTTGTTATGGGGGCAATGCAAGAGCAGTCTGCGGGTAGTAGTCAAATATTGGAAGCAATTCATCAAATTAAATGTGTGACTGAAAGTGTTCAGTCTGAGGCAGAAAGCATTTTAGCAGGAAGTACAAACATAGTTGGAAAAATTGAAGAACTCACTGATAAACGAGCTGCCATTAATAGTGCAGTGAGCGATATGGATGCAAATACGGCAGCTATTCGAAAAATAGTTAACACTACAAAAGATATATCAGCAACAAATCGCGTAGAAATGGGTAAGCTTTTTCAACAAATTGATATGTTCTCTTTTTCGAATGATAATGAAACACAATGAAAGTAAAAAAACACTTGAATTTTTTTTAACTTGATGATAGAATAACATAGTCTTTTTCAGTAATCTATTAGATTTAGAGAACACGAGATTTTCTGCTTGTGATAGGTGATGACAAAGATTATAGGAGTAAAAGATGGTATTTCCTTTAATGGAACTTGTAGAGTTTCGTGATAATGTATATGAAATTACATGCGCAGCTAGTCGTCGTGTGTATCAACTTTCAATGGTTAAAGATAGCTTGATTGAAGAAAATAATGGTAAGGTTGTTTCTTTAGCTGCACGCCAATTATTTTCAAAACAAGTTGAATATCGAATAGAACAATAAATCACTGTCTAGTCTTTTATAGTGGTTATGCAAAATAATAGGGGAGAAAAACTCCCCGTTATTGTAATCTGTGCGCCAACAGCGTGCGGTAAAACTGAATTAGCCTATAATTTATTTTCCTCATCAACAGTTTCTCCTTTTGCTGGCAAGGCAGAGGTGATTAGTGCCGATTCTATGCAAGTGTATAAACACATGGATATTGGTACTGCAAAGCCAAGTAAAGAATTTCAAAGAGAATTACCACATCATCTTATTGATATATGTACCCCCGATTATCAGTTTGGAGTTGGAGACTTTGTTCGCCATGCATCAGAAGCAGTTCGTGACATTTGTGAACGTGGGAAGATTCCAGTTATGCTCGGCGGCACAGCTTTTTACATAAAAAATTTTGTTTACGGGCTTCCTACAACTCCACGAGTTGACGAAAAAATACGCATAGAAGTAGAAGCTCGAATGAAAGCCGAAGGGGCAGTATGTCTTTGGGAAGAACTTAAGCAGCTAGACCCGCTTAGTGCAGAGAAAATTCACATCAATGATGAATATAGGATAAAAAGGGCTTTAGAAGTCTGCCTTACAACCGGACAGCCGAGGAGTAGCTTTTTGCTTCCTCAAACAACGGTAACGGACTATAACTTCTTACTAATATGCTTGGAACGAAGTCGCCAAGAATTATATGAGCGCGTAGAAAAACGTGTAGATATAATGTTTGATGACGGTTTAGAAAATGAAGTAAATATGCTCAAGGAAGCAGGTTATGCAGCAGAGGATCCAGGCATGCAAGCAATTGGGTATCGAGAGTTCTTTTCCTTGCATTCGAAAGAAGATATAAAAGCCCTTATAAAAAAGAATACAAAAGAATATGTCAAACGACAACAAACTTTTTTTAAGACTTTTACCGATACAAGCTTCATAAATTCTGATAAATATGATGTTATTGAAGAAAAAATCGTTAGTTTTTTGCTTTGTAATAATCTGAGTACTTGACCTATTTTCAAAAATCAGTCATAATATACTACAGTTTTAATTTGTAGGAGTATTATTGTGCCCTGTGGTAAAAAAAGAAAGCGCAAAAAGATAGCTACGCACAAGCGTAAAAAAAAGCTTAGAAAAAACAGACATAAGAGTAAGTAATTTTCAGTTGTAAACTGATTTCTACGACTTTAGTGCGTTATTGGAAATGTAAGAATTCTTTTCTCTTTATTCGTTTTCCAATAATGTTGAGTAACGAAGGGGATCACTGCGTGCAGTTATGTTGGCAGTGGTCTTTTCTTTTTAGGAGTGTGCTACACTGTTAGAGCAAAATTTTTGCCTAGATGATTTAAAGAAAATTCCTGTAAATAAACTCCCCATTCTTGCAGGCGAAGTTCGCCAGCGTATAATAGAAGTAGTTGAAGAAAATGGGGGGCATCTTTCTAGCAATTTAGGAATTGTGGATGCAACGATAGCATTACACTATGTATTTAACAGCCCAAAAGACGCTTTTGTTTGGGATGTTAGTCATCAGGCCTATACTCATAAAATCCTCACAGGACGAAATGCTGACTTTAGTTCTCTTCGTATAAAAGGTGGAATGTCAGGATTTACAAAATTTGCTGAAAGTGATCATGACTGGTTTGACGCTGGGCATGCATCAACTGCATTATCATCTGCATTAGGTTTATTAGTAGGAAGAAAAATACGCAATGAAAGTGGAAAAGTAATTGCAATCCTCGGGGATGGAGCGCTTACTGGTGGAATGTCTTTTGAAGCGTTATCACATGCTGGGCAAATTCCAAACGATTTAATAGTTCTGTTAAATGATAATCAGATGTCTATTAATGGCAATACGGGATCAATCTCTCGCTATTTGAGCCGTTTAACAACCACAGTGCAGTATCAGTCTTTTAGGTATCATTTTGACAGGATTGTAGAAAAATTGCCTTTTATAGGAAAACCTTTCACAACCTTTGTTTTTCGAATGAAAAGAGCCATAAAGGGTCTTATATTTACAAATAATATTTTTTCAGATTTAGGTTTTGAATATGTAGGTCCCTTGAATGGCCATAATATAAAAGAACTTATAGGTGTATTTCAAAAAGTTAAAAATATGAACAGACCTGTAGTTATACATGTAATTACTAAAAAAGGAAAAGGGTTTGCACCTTCTGAAAAAGACCCTGTATCATACCATGGGGTAAGTCCAAAAAAGGATAAAAGCTCAAAACAAGAGCATATCACTTTTACCGAGGTTTTTGGGAAAAAAATTCTAAATCTTGCAAAGAAGGATGACTCAATAGTAGCAATAACTGCAGCAATGACTGATGGTACGGGTTTAACAGAATTTGCAAGTAATTTCCCAAATCGGTTTTTTGATGTTGGCATTGCAGAGGAGCATGCTATCACTTTTGCAGGGGGGCTTGCGAGAGCTGGATTAAAACCTGTTGTAGCCATTTATTCAACATTTATGCAACGTGGCGTAGATCAACTCATCCATGATATTGCATTGCAAAATATACCTGCATTATTTATATTGGACCGTTCTGGCCCTGTGCCTGCCGATGGGGAAACACACCAGGGAATTTTTGATATTTCACTTCTTAGACCGATACCCAATGTTTCGTTATTAGCGCCATCTTCTGAAAAAGAACTTGAGTCTTGTTTAGATTGGGCGATAAAACAAAAGGCGCCTGTAGTAATTCGTTACCCAAAAGCGAACTGCCCTGCAGAAACGGCAGAATTCAGTTTGCCAATAGTTAAGGGGCAGGGCGTACTTCTATCAGAAAATAGCAATAAAAAGAAGGTAGCTGATATATTGTTTGTTTGTACAGGTGGTATTATTCCTGAGGTTATATCAGCAAAAGAAAAACTTTCTAAAAAGGGTAAAGTTGCAGATATATATAATATTCGTTTTTTAAAGCCTTTAGATAAAAAGCATTTTTTAGAAATAGCAAAGCCCTATAAAAGAATTTTCTTTGTAGAAGATGGTATTCGGATTGGGGGTATAGGAACTTACCTTGAATCATTGTTAGATAGAAGTTTCAAAGATAAAATTACTATGGTAAGTGGTTTTCCTGATAGATTTTTATCGCATGGTGATAGAAGCCAAATATTGCAAGATGCACATCTTACAGGAGATCTATTAGCAAAAAAAGCGCTAAAAATGTGGGAGTAGTTGTGAGGTATAGTGTTCCACCCTTATTTCTTAAGGATCGAAAACTACAAACAAATCTTCCCGCTTTTGTGATGACAATAATAAATTGTACGCCTGATTCATTTTGGGCAGGAAGTCGTTTTGATTCAAAATCGAATTTTGATCTTCAAAAAACTACAGAGTTTGCATTAGAACAATTTGAGAATGGTGCAAACATCATTGACATTGGAGGGGAATCTACACGCCCCGGATCTCGCTACGTTGAAGCTGACGAAGAGATAGAAAGAATAATACCAGTCATTCAAGCAATACGCAAGCATACTAAAGGTGTTATTTCTGTCGATACAAGAAAATCTTCTGTATTACAAGAAGCCTTGCTAGCAGGCGCAGATATTTTGAATGATGTATCGGCACTCGAAGATGACGAGGATCTTGTAAGAATTGTTGCTAATGAAAAAATTCCTGTAATTTTAATGCATAAACGCTCTGACCCCCTTACAATGCAACAAAATACCGTGTATAATAATATTATAGAGGACGTTGCAAATTACTTAGCAAAAAGAGTACAATATGCAACAAAAAAAGGAATTGAGGGCTCAAAAATAATTATTGATGCTGGTATAGGTTTTTCCAAGCTCACGAGAGACAATATGTCACTTATTGCGTCTTCTGAATGTATTGAAAAGAAAGTTTTTTCGTTAAGTGGAATAAGTATTTTTGGAACCTTAGTTGGATTATCCAGAAAGACATGTATTGGGGAGATTACAGGAAGAGGCATTGAACACAGGCTTTCTGGAACACTTGCAGCAAATATGCTTTCTGTACAAAATGGTGCAAGAGTACTTCGAGTGCACGATACAAAAGAAACAGTTGATATGTTAAAAATATTACGAGAAATTGGGTAGGATGTAGGAGAACAATGAGCGCATTTGATAGAATGTTAGATTTTTATAATTTTATAAAGCCTGCTATAGATATAGGTATTCTTACGTTCATATTTTATAAAGCCTATGGTGTCGCAGTTAAAACTCATGGTTTACAAATTATTAAATTTTTAATAATGATTTTTTCTGTGTATGCTATTTCTCTCTTCTTAAACTTAACTACTATTTTACAACTTTTAAATTTATTAGGCCCTGGTTTGCTTATAAGTTTTGCGATTGTATTCCAACCAGAATTACGAAAAATTATTTTACGATTGTTGCAAGCGGAATGGTTTAAGTTTGGTAATCGAACAAAGCATAGTTACATAGATTCAGTATTGGTAGCAGCAGATACACTTGCAAAACAAAAAAGAGGAATGCTTGCAGTTTTTTCTAGGAAAAATTCACTTGCGGGAATTATTGATACAGGTACTCGTTTGAATGCAGATTTATCGTCAAATATGCTTGTTACTATTTTTGGTCATGATACTCCATTGCATGATGGAGCTGTAATTATTCAAGCTGACAAAGTGCTTGCTGCCGGCTGTTTTTTACCTCTTACTGAACAATATGGAATAAAAAAATCTTTTGGTACACGGCACAGGGCTGCTATTGGTATGACAGAAGAAACAGATGCAGTGGTTCTTATTGTATCTGAAGAAACTGGTGCTATAAGTTTAGCCTATGAATCTCACTTATATTATGATTTAACAGAAACGCAATTAATAAAAACGCTAGAAACAGTGCTAGAAATATCTACAACCTCTCCATCTACGGAGGTAACGCTATGAGTTTTGCATCTTTTAGAGATAAGGTTTTTAATAATTGGCAAGCAAAACTCTTATCTTTTGGATTAGCAGTTTTATTGTATGCCGCATTTCAAATTATTTCTCTCGATACAAAGGCATTTACAGTCCCTCTCGAAATTCGTGCAGGAGGGAACTTTGTTCTTATAGAAGGCGCACCTGAGTTTGTAAGAGTTGAACTACGAGGAAAAGCTGAAGATATTGCCACCGTGCAAGAATCTAATATTGCCGCATATATCGATATAGCGCACATTGCTGAAGCAGGAGAAGCTTTGCTTAATGTTGGATTAGATTTAGCGGAAAATTTAACTTTGATGGATGAAATAGAAGTAAGTGTTTCTCCTTATTCTGTAAAATTAGTACTAGAAGAAAATGCTTTCGCTTGGGTGCCTGTTGAACCTCGTTTTGTTGGAAGTCCGCTTGATGGATACGAAGTTCTCTCTTGGGCAAGTTCTGTGCCAGATGTTCGAATTGTGGGAGCAAAATCTATTGTTGATTCAACGCCGGCTGTTTATGCAGATGGAATAGTATTAACAGATAAAACTCAACCATTTCGAGCGGATGCAAATATTGTTGCACTTAGTAATAAGCTGCACATACTAGGTGAAGAAACAACATCAATGTATGTTGAGATAATTCCACAAATAATAACTATACAATATGAAAATGTTGTACCATTTTCCCTTTCACTGGCATCGGAGTTTGCATTTTTAGAACCACTTCCTTTTGCAACATTTGAAATATCAGGTGAAAAAAATCCTCTTTCTGCATTTGTTCCTCCTGAAAATATTGTTGAAATTGATTTTTCTGAGATTAGCGAGATAGGAGAATATACTCTACCAGTTGTAACAAATATTCCTGTAGGTTTTACTCTCAATTCTATTAATCTAACTGAAGTGACTGTTCAAATAATTGAAGCACCACCAGAAGAAGTTTTAGAAGTTATAGCAGAAACACCGTTTATAGCTGGTGAAATAAACGAAGCTAGTCAAATTGTAGAGGAAACGGAATGATTGTAGGCGTAGGTGTTGATATTGTAAAGGTTGAGCGCTTTTCAAAACTTGTAAAAAATGATAGATTTCTAAAGAGGTTTTTTCATCCTACAGAAGTTGAGTATGTGCGCTCTACATGCAGTTATTCAGCAGAAAACCTAGCTGCTCGGTTTGCTGCAAAGGAAGCTTTTGGTAAAGCTCTGGGTACAGGAATAGGGAAGTTAACTTTGAAAAATATTTGTGTTACAAATGAAAAAAACGGAAAACCGTCACTCTGTGTATTTAACGACGTAAAAGAAAAGCTTGAATATTCTGGAGCTAATTGTATACATTTATCTTTGTCACACGAAAAAGACTATGCCATAGCACAGGTTATATTAGAGAAAACAAGGGGAGACAATGAATAGGTATAAAAAAAAGGAAGAGCCTAAAAATTTAGCAGTTTCATTTTATTCTAAGAAAAAAACAATGTGCCCGTTTTGCAAAAAAGAATTTGCACGTGAGGAAATTCTCTCGGGTGGTGGGCGTATGATAGCAGGAGAATTAACTGAAGAGTTACGCCGTACATTTGAACCATCAATTAAATATGGACCAATTTACCCAATGATTTATTCTATCGCAGCATGTCCAGTTTGTCATGCTGCTCTATTATGGAATGATTTTGAAAATATAAAAGATAACGATATTATTAATACTATTATAGATACAGAAGCTGAACGAAAAGAAGTTGTAGAAAAAATAGTTCCCTTTTATGATTTAACGCGCCCGAGAACGCTGTATGATGGAGTTGCTGCATATTATTTAGCCTTACAATGCTATGAAAAGCTTCCACATAATTACTCTCCTTGTATTAAGAAAGCACTTATAACTATTCGCCTAGCGTGGCTTTCTGGTGATTTAGATAAACTTTGTCCAAATAGAGGATTTGGATATGTGCAGAAACGCTTTTACCTAAAGTCAATGTTTTTTTATCAACAAGCCTTGGAATTAGAACAAGGGAGGGTGGAAGACATTACAGCCATAGGGCATTTTGGGCCTGATATTGATAAAAACTATGGATACGACGGAGTAATATATCTTTGTGGATTTCTTGAGTATAAATACGGGCAAAGAAAAAACATGGGCGAACGCTTAAAAAAAATTGATGAGTATAAAAGAGCAATTGCTCGTGGATTTGGTTTAGGAAAGTCCTCAAAAAATAAGCCAGGCCCACTTTTGGAACACTCTAGAGCGTTGTACGATCAAATGACAAAAGAACTTCAAGAAGCAAATATGCTTACTGATGATGATGACGAATAATGAGAAATATAGCCTTAACTATTTCATATGATGGTACCAATTATATTGGTTGGCAACGCCAAAAAGAGGCAGAAACAGTTCAAGGAGAGTTAGAAAGGGCTTTGACATCTCTTCATAAAACAGAGATAGAAGTAATTGGCTCTGGAAGAACCGACTCAGGCGTGCATGCCATAGGACAAGTAGCGCATTTTAAATCTCCTATTGATTCAATTCCCATTGAAAACTATGCCGATGCGATTAATTGCTTTTTGCCAAGCGATATTCGAATAATAAAAGCAGAAGAAAAAAACGATGATTTTCATGCTCGTTATAGTGCTGTAAGCCGAAGTTATCGATACTTTTTTCATTGTAGTAAGGCTTCTCCTTTTGCGCATAAAATGCCCTATGTGTGGTGGCTGAGGTATAAACCAAATATAGATAACTTAAATTCCATGGCTCAATGTTTAATTGGAGAAACAGATTGTACTTCTTTTGCAGCATTGGGCGATAAAAGTGTTTCACCTTTTAGGCATATTGAAAAAGCACATTTTTATATTGATGGGGAAAGTCTTGTATTTGAAATTTGCGCAAATGCTTTTTTGTGGAAAATGGTCCGAACTCTTGTTGGAACATTTATTGATTTGGATATGAGAGGTCTTTCGAAAAAAGATTTCCAAGAAATTATAGATGCAAAAAATAGAAAAAAAGCTTCAGCTACAGCTCCTGCAAGAGGTCTTTTTTTATGGCATATTGACTTCGATGGGGAGCGGAAGCATCCATAAATATTAAATACGAATTTTTTCCATCAAAGTATTGAATACAAGAGTATCCTCTTTTGCAGTTTTTATAAAAGGATTGTCATCGATGGTTCCTAATACGGCTTGTTGATCCTCTGAGTTTCTGTACGTGCAAGATCGGAAACTATTGGTATAATCCTTTGTTTTTGTAATGTATACTTGCTCTTCAATGAAACTGCGTATTTGAATCGCTTCATCTATAAGTGCGTTCCACAAGTTTTTTTCAATGATAGATGTTTCACAGAGTTCGCGCAATATATGAAGTGCCATTAAAGCATTATCATGTGGGTACGTTTTCCATAATTTTTCATACTCTTCATGAATATGTTCCCAGCGCGTAAGTTTTCCGCTTGTAACATTTTCTCGAAGTTGTCTAAGTTTTACATCTTGAATGAGTTGTCCTCCGACATTTTGCCATGTGCATATAGTATCGCTTGTTTCGTTGATAAGAAAATCTTCAATCAGTACTTTGTTCGAATATGCATACTCTGCAATAGTCTTTATGCTATAAAATAAAAGCATTTGTGTATATGCTTTGTATGCTTCTGCAACTTTTATAATCCGCACTGGTATTTTTGTTTTTTCCATGTATTCACCAATTACGTGTATATTCTTAACAACCTCAGGTTTACTCGTAAGGTATGTTTTACCTCTAGTTTTTATTTCTTCTTCATTTGATGGTAAATCTTCACCAAGGTGGACATATACAGCTTTTCCTGTCCATAGTTCTAAAAGTGATAGGGCTGTTTTAACTTCTTCTACTGTGTCAGGTGCTAAGTAGTCGGTAACAATATGTTGTTCTATATGCTTGCGTTTGTCGCGTTTTTTGTATTTCCATGAGTTTCTCTCTAGTGCATACATATTGTACATCCAATAGTATGCTGGCATTACTTCTAATCGTCCATATTGCGAATTTCGAATAACTAAGCTGAATGGAAGCATAATATTCATTTCATTAGGGTAGTTTCCTTTTGCTATTAAGGTGAAGCTTGCAAAACGGCTATTATGCTTTAGCGTAGATGAGAGTCCAGGCCAAAAACCTCTTCCTGCTATTATTTCTCCATCATTACCGCGGCTATTGTGGTTAGAACCTACTGTTGCTCCTGCTGCCATATTAGATTGTCCCATAATCATTGTTGCAATTAGGAACGAATTATTGTGGTGTTGCTCGTGACAAGGGAAAACCAAATTGTTTAACACTTCGCAACAGGATACGGTTGAATTGTCTCCTAAAACAGAATGTATTAGTCTTGCTCCATATTTTAGACTACAATTATTACCAATTACAAACCGAACTGCCTTTGATCCATAAAAAATATGGCAACCATAGCCGATAATACCGTTTACAAGTTCAACCCCTTCTCCGATTTGTGTAATTTCTGTTTCATCTGATTTTATAGAAACATTTTTAATTTTATTGGCTCCTTTTATATATGCAAAAGAGCCAATGTTTGTGTCTTTTATTGTTAAACAATTTTTTATTACTGTTTGCTCACCAATAAGGGCATAGGAGCCCCTTCTCGTGTCATATGAGTTTTGTGTAATCGTTAGCAAGGCGTTGATAAAGTCCTTTTCATCACGAAATATTGTCCATAAATATGCATCGGCACATATCATGTCATAGAAAGGTAATATACTTCTGCCACCAGCTTCATTAAGTGTATCTATCCAAATTCGCACACTTTCATCTTCGCCCTCTTTGAGAATTCCTGTTCCTGCTTTACAGTGATTAGTAGCTGCTAGTTCTCCTACATTTGATAGGATAACAAAATCTGAAATAATGTAATGAGCAACATGAGTACAGTTATGTATTGCAACATGATCTCCAATGTCACAGGAAATTATGCAAGACTCCGTTATACCTTCTGAAATGGCAAAATCATGATATTGCAGAAATCCGTTTTCGATATTTCCTAATCTAACTAGCCCATAAAATGAGGAATTTTTTATGGATGCTGTATTAAACTTTTCTGAAACAAGAACATCTGCCCAATTTGCACTGGTGTTTCCATTCTGTTCCAATTCTTCTATCTGTGCCTTAGTGAGAGGTTTCCATAATGTCTGCTGGTTTTGTTCATTTCGAATATAATATTCATCTTTACCCTCAGGAGTAAAGGTATGATCGATGAAATTGTATCCAAATAAATTTTTGTTTGAATTATATTTTACACTCATAAAGTAATGATATAGGGAATACAATTATTGTACAAGAGTGTAAAAGCATATTACTGGGATTTTATCATATTACGCATTCTTTCTAGTGTTTCTGAGCTCAAAATATGCTCCATTTGGCATGCATCTTTTTCTGCTATTTCTTCAGAAACGCCTAGCACTTTTTGTAAAAAGTTACTAATCATATCATGCTTTTCTTTTATCTCTTTGTATTTTTCTTTACCTTTTTCGGTAATAATAATGTCTTTGTATGGCTCATGTATTATCATACCGTGGTCTTCAAGTAAATGAAGTGCTATGTGCACTGATGGCTTTGATAATCCCAATACTTTTGCAATGTCTTTAACACGTGGAATCGAGCCATTCTTAGCGAGGTTTCCTACAGCTTCTAAATAATCTTCTAAACTTTGGGTCATGTGTGTGCTCATATATATATGCTGATAAAAAATTTCAACTTTTTTATCAGCTTCTCCAGATGTATTGTGCGATGCTTACATTGTAAACTCGCCGTTAAGAAGCAAAAGTAACAAACTTTTGCTTCTTAACTTATTATAACAGGCTTACGGGGTCTACGTCAACTTCTATATATACATTTGATGAAAATTTTAGGTTATGTAGCAGAATAGAACATACTTTCTGCAATGGTAATATAGTTTCGCCTCTTAGTAATATTTGGTTTCTATAATTAGATGCTACTTTTGCAAGTGGGCATTCACTTGGACCCAGTATGCTAACTTTTTCTTTTTCTATTTCTACAATGTGTGAAAGAAGCTCAAATGCTTTTTCAGATACTTGTTGAGACTGCCTTTCATTTGCACTTCTAAAAACTAAACGTAAAAGGCGGGTGTAAGGTGGAAACCCTGCCATTTTTCTAAACTCAAGTTCCTGCTTATAAAAACCCTCTAAATCACCTGCGCATGCACATGCAATGGCGCTTCTTTCAGGGCTAAATGTTTGAACAACTACATGCCCATCAGGAAAAAATCGTCCTGCTCTCCCTGCCACTTGTACAATAAGAGAAAAGGTGCGCTCTGCAGCCCTAAAGTCTGGTAAGTGCAATCCTGTGTCTGCAAGTACTACACCGACTAGTCGTACATTAGGAAAGTTTAAACCTTTTGCAACAATTTGTGTTCCCAATAAAATATCTATTTTTCCATCCTTAAAATCTGATAAAACTGTTTGTAAATTGGTATCTTTTGAGAGGGTATCAGTGTCCACTCTAGCAACAATGTAACTTGGAAATTTTTGTTTTACTTCTTCTTCAATAAATTCAGTGCCAAAACCTGCATACATAATATCAAGGGAATTGCATTCAGGACATGACTGAGGAGGACGTATAGACCATCCACAATAGTGACAGCGTAACACGCCTTCATTTTTGTGATATGTAAGTGAAACAGAACAATTTTTACATTTTAGGTCATGATTGCATGAATTGCATTTAAAAAAATGTGTAAATCCGCGTCTATTTAAAAAAAGAATAACTTGTTTTTTATTTTGAAGCGTCTCTCTCATTTCATTTTCTAATTTTTTTGAAATACATCCACTTGTTTTAGACTCGGCACTCCCGTTTCCGAGATGAATTATTTCTATATTTGGTGGCTTTCCGCCAGATAAGCGCTGTGTGAGAATATGCTTTGTAATACTGCCTTTTTCAATTTGTTCCCATGCTTCCATAGATGGTGTAGCACTCCCCATAATAAGGGGGATATGTAAATCGTTGCATCTTCTCATAGCAATTTGTCTTGCAGAGTAGCGAGGTGAATTATTTGACTTATATGAGCCATCATGTTCTTCATCGATTATTATAAGGCCTAAATTGGGTACAGGAGCAAAAATAGCGCTTCGTGCTCCTATCACAATACGCGCTTTTCTATTGAGGATTCGCTTCCACTGTTCTAACCGTTGACTTCCTGTAAGACCTGAGTGAAGTATCGCAACTGTTTCTCCAAAGCGTTTATATACTGTGTCAATAACTTGATGAGTGAGGCCAATTTCTGGCACTAAATAAATGATACCTTTATCTTCTTTAAGCATTTCTTGCGCAACTCGCAAAAATACTTCTGTTTTCCCAGAACCTGTCGAGCCATAAAGATAGTGGAGATTTGTATTTTTTCCTGTGTTCTTTGCGGCATATAAAATATCATTAACCGCTTTTTCTTGTTCATTAGAAAGGGCATGCTCCGTATATTCTTCTTCATCTCCTGCTAAGGATGTTGAAAGCTCTTTTTCTCTCCTGCCTGAAGGAAGCATTGCACTTAATGCTTCTCCTCTTGAACATAAGTAATACTTTTCCATCCACAGCGCTAGATGTACTTGCTCTTTGGAGAAAATAGCTTCTTTATCGATTATTCGGTTTATGTCTTTTAATTTTTCTTCTGGAAAATCAATTGCCGCTGGCTTTTTAGAAAATATTCCAACTACAAAGCCAGTCATTTTTCTTCTACCTAAGGGTACTTCAACTCTCATTCCTATAGAAGTATTATCTGAACTAGAATGTGTATAAAAAAATGATTGAGAAAGTGGAATATTTAAGAATGTTTCAACATAGATTTTTGTATCCATGTACTATCCGTTTTGATGTATATTTACAGATTGTGCATACACGGGAGATAATTCTTCAAGTTTAGCTTTAAAAAGTTTTAAGTCTTCCCAAGCAGGTTTTTTATACGAAGGGTCACGCAATAAAGTGATTGGATGGTATGTTGCCATTATGGGAATACTTGCTACTCCAGTTTGATTACTAGAGGGGTATTCGTAAAAGTTTCCATGTAGGCGATCTATTCCATCTGAAGTTTGCAAAAGTGCTTGTGCTGCAATTCGACCAACAGCTAAAATTATTGTTGGCTTTAAAAGAGTTATTTGCGCCTGTAAAAAAGATGCACAGGCTTCAGTTTCTGATTGCAAAGGATCTCGACTATGCGGTGGGCGGCATTTTACGATAGTTGAAATAAAGCAATTTGTGTTTCTTGATAATTGTATTGATGCGAGCATTTTGTCTAAAAGCTGTCCCGTTGCGCCTACAAATGGGATGCCTTGAGCATCTTCTTCCTGCCCCGGTCCTTCTCCAATTACTAATGCAATTGGATTTTTTACGCCAACACCAGGGACAGTGTTGGTTCTTCCTCTATGTAAATCACATCTTGTGCACTGTGATATTTTTTCTGCTATGGATTCAATTGTTTTACCGTTGTGATTTTCAGAGCTTACAGTTGTAGTTGTTTGCATTTCTTGAGATTCTTCTTGAATATGTATGCTGATAGGCTGCGTGGGTCTCCCATGTGCCCATGACGATGCTGTGTTGAGAAGATTTTCGAGTACTGCTTTTTGCATTGAGTCCATATAATACTATACTGTGATATACTTTTTTTTTCAAGTGTGTTACAATTATATCATGAACTTTATAGATTTTCACGTAGACACATTGATTCATTTATTAAAGCAACAGCAAAAAGGCTTTGATAAAGATGCAACTTTATACAATAATCCTTATCATGTAGACTTTACTCGATTAATAAAAAGTGGTTACAGTGCACAATTTTTTGCTTGTTACATTAATCTAGGAGAAAATCCATTCTTTTCAAATTCACACTATAATGATGCTTTGTTTGCTATTGACCAATTACAGAAAGAAGTTTCAGTATTAAATGATATTTCTATAGCCACTTCCTTTGATGAATATAAAAAAAACAAAGAAGATAAAAAGCATTCAGTTTTTATAAGCATTGAAGAAGGTGGTATTATTGATAATGATATTACAAGGCTTGCTGCACTTTATGAAAGGGGAGTAAGAGCTATTACTTTAACATGGAATTATGAAAACTGTATTGGCTACCCACATGATAAGAACGGAGGCGAGTTTGGCTTAAAGCCTTTCGGTTTTGAAGTAATTGAAAAAATGGAATACTTGGGGATTCTTATTGATGTTTCCCACTTGTCAGATGCTGGATTTTGGGATGTTTACAGCAATACAAAAACTCCGTTTATAGCAACGCATTCAAATGCTCGTTCTGCGCATGATAATTCGAGAAATCTTACTGATGAAATGATAAAGGCATTGTCTGATAGGGGTGGGGTAGTAGGCTTAAACTTCTATGGACCTTTTTTACAAAGTAATGAAGATAGTACCATAGAAGCTATGCTAAAGCATATTACACATATAGTAAATGTTGGCGGTGAAGATGTATTAGCACTTGGCTCTGATTTTGATGGTATTGAAGGAAATCTTGAGCTTGAA
>CAYJPS010000029.1:0-25883 GCA_964372135.1 uncultured Treponemataceae bacterium
ATTCGAGTATTTTCAGTCTTTACAAAAAATAATAATCTGTGCCCATCTGTGTAATTCTTGCGGATAAATACTTATGTATTATATGAAATCGGTAGATGCTTCTTGTTCGATAAAATACATGTTTTTAAAAGGATGAATATCTAAGGCATTTGGATACCATCCACCAAGAACACTTGTATCAACAACATTAAATGACACTGGATGAGAAAGCGGCAAAATTATACCTGCATCCAAAAGATATTGTTCGGCTTCTGCAAGCTTTTCATAGCGCTCTTCTTGATCTTCTATAACAGTTGCCTCTTCTAAAAGCTTATCGAAATCGTTATCAGTCCATTCAGTTTCTCTTAAAGAAGAGCCACTCCTAAAAAGCTCTAAAAATGCTAAAGGGTCTGCAAAATCTCCAATCCATGTGTACGTAAATAAATCTGCATCCCAACCCTCAAAGCTACCTAGGTATCTTTCTGTTGGCGTTGTCTCAATGTGTAGCTTAATACCTACCTCTGCTAATCCATCAACAAGCACTTGTGCTTGGTTACGAGTATAATCAATATCTGGGATAGCGAATACAAGTTCTAAACCCGTAGGTAAGGCATTCCCTTCTTCATCATATTTCACTTCATAGCCCGATTTTTTTAACAACTCTTTGGAAAATTCTATGTCTCGCTCTGCGACCCCAACAACTTCGGGGTACGAGCCAATGGGTAATATGAGTGTTTCTGCAGGCACAAAGCTGTCTCGAAGCAAACTCCATGGAATTGCAGAAATGACAGCATTTCGCAAATCAGGATTATCCCAAGGCTTTTCATGTGCTTTAAAAAATACAAACTCAGTGCCAAACTGCGGTGCGATATACAATGCCTGTGTATCATAAATAGTATGAACCTGCACTCCTCCTGTTGCCCACTGAGCCTCTCCAATATTAAAACGATATGCATTTTCTTCCAAATTATCATCATTAATGATTCTAATTGATGGAATGGCAACATTTTTGGCATCATAATATTCTACATTCTTCTCAAACACAACAGTTTCATTATTTCTTTCTTTTAACGTATATGCACCTGAAAATACATCTTCTTCTTTCGGCACTACTGAAAAAGCATGATGTGTTAATATTTTTGCAAAATATTCAGTTGGTGCATTTAATTGCACAATGAGTGTTGTTCTATTTTTTGCTTCTATTCCAACGTCATCGGCACTTCCTCTTCCTTCGCGATAATCTGCAGCTCCTTCAATGCAATCGAGCAAAGAAGCAAAAGGGGCTTTAAGGTTAGGATCCAACAAGGCTATCCAAGAATCCTTTACATCATAAGACGTGATGCGCTCTCCATTAGAAAATTTTGCCTCAGGACGAATTGAAAATGTCCATGTCTTTTTATTGCGAGAAACGGTAAAATCTTCTGCAATGGCAGACACAGGTTCAAGCGTGAACGGATCATATACGAACAAGCCCTCATACAAGGCATTTAAAAGTTGCCCCTCTGAGCTATAGTTTGCTGTGTGAGGATTTAAGTCATAATTATGAACAGAATCAATGACAACTAATTCCTTTTGAATATCTGGATTAAAACCAGATTGAGCCGACAAAGCACACACAAAGCTGCATATGAGGAAAAATACTATACTTTTTTTAATCATTTGAAATTCCTAATTTTTTCATCTGTTCTTCTGTCGTAACCGTTGAAACATACTCAGCCTTATATTTATTTGCTTTTAAGATTGTATTCTTTAGTACTTCTAAGTCAATTTTAATACCTTTGACTTTTGAACGATTACTTTCCATTACTTCTGATTTAAAGAAGCCATCAAAACCAGTTAATACGCCATAGAGTGTTTGGCAATCACTTATACGCTTTTGTACATACGCTAATACTGATTCTTCATCTTCACCCTCTAGCTTTGTATAAATAGGCGAACCTTTTTTTCCTAGAGAAGCGAGCAATCTTGAACGCTGTACCATTGAGTCCATAAACTTATTATAATCTATTGTTTCAAATTTTTCTATATGCGTTTGCATATCAATACATTTTACTTTATATTCAATTGTTTTTGACTTTAACCCAAATGCAGATCTCAAAGCAACAACCAATTTGTTAAAAGCACCTTTATTTTCGCCTTGTAAAAGGTCGTGATTATCTTGAATCTTTTGAAAAATCACATCTAAGGTTGGAGCAAATGCTTGTAAAATTTTTAGTACATCAAAAATCATTGCACGTGTATCTACTTTCGTTTCTTTTTTTTCTTCTTTTTCAGAAACAGTATTAAAAGATGCCAAGACGGCACTTCTCATTTCATCCATTGAAGAACCAAAATCTTCTTGGACCAATTCTTCTACCAAGTCAGGGTAAAATCGTTTTTTTTCCATTAGAGAAGGGAACACTTTTTTTATTTCTCTAAAGGCGCTGTCTACATTCAATGATTTATATGTATTGAGGAAAGAAGGTGCATCAAAAATATTTTGTCTAACATCAATTTTATACAACTGTCTTTGTAAGGCTGTTAAGTTTTTTAACTCTTTATTAATCTCGTTTATTGACTTTGCACAAAGTGCTAACATATTGTTTAGCAAACCTAAGGTCATAGTATCATTTCCATTTTTAATCGAGATTACGATACTCGCAAAAAAACGATTATTGCTTAAATTATTTGCTCGGTTTAAATCATTCCAATCCAAAAAACTATTAAAAGCGTAGAGTTTTTTAATTACTTCAGGATTCAGCGCTTTTACATTAAATTGATAATAGTTGCATAAAAAGTCGAGAGAACTTTCATAATCTGAAAGACGAATACCTAATAATGTTGGTCCATCAGAATCTGTAAACTCTTCATTGGAAGGCAGACTGATATCAACAACCCTCTTATCTTTTTTATAAGGGTCAGCAAGAATAAGCTTCTTTTTTTCAAACATATCAAAAATATTTTTTATTGCTGAATGAAAAGTCCTATAATTTTCAAGCATCTTTGGCAATGCAAAAGAGTTATACCATAATATTTTTTGTTCTGCGGCTTCATACAGAGCACTTTCGAATTCATTTACTACACTCATTCTTCCTTATCGGCATATTTACTTCTATTCAAAAGAAAAAACCATAAATTTTTTGTTCAAAATCAAGTTAAAAGCCTTTGACCATTGTTAAATTTTATGGTATACTAAACCTATATGAGCGCAAAGAAAACAAAGTTTAAAGTAAACCAACAAATTGTATATCCAAGCCAAGGTACTGGAAGAATCGTAGAAATTAAAGAAAAAATGTTCAATGGTGAACAAACCATGTACTATGTAATATATCTTGAAGTTTCGGATATGACTATCATGGTACCAATAGATAGATGTGAAGAGCTTGGGATTCGCGCAATTGTTTCCGCAGCAGAAGTGCATAAAGCATTAGATATCATTGGTGAAAGTTTTGAGCCTATCACTTCAGACTGGAAATTACGTTACCAATTAAACATGGATTTGTTAAAAAAAGGTTCTGTACAGGATATAGCAATGATTGTACGCTCTCTTTACCATAGAAGCAAGGTAAAAGAATTACCGATTTTAGAGAGAAAATTATATGACTCTGCAAAAAAGCTTTTAGAAGATGAAATTGCATCTGCGCTCGAACTAAGTCCAAAAGAAGTTGAACAACTATTACATGAAAAGCTCGAACCACTTGGGCAAGAAGTTGAAGCAAAAAAAACATATAATCCTTTTGAAGACGACAAAGATGAAGACATAATCTTGGATGTCGATGATGATAATGACGACTTTGACGAAGATGATTAATCAAAAATGAGTGCAGAAGCTATTCGTGTTGCATTAGTAATAACCGCGGCTGGGTCTTCTTCTCGATTTGAAACAGGTGAAAAAAAAGAGTTTTTACCTCTACAGTCTGCCATATTCCCAAAACAAAATGGAGGGTCAGTTCTTTCATGCAGTGCGGAACCTTTTTTACAGTTTTTTTTAAACCAACAAAACTATATTTTAAAAAATCTTACAATAACAATACCTTCTCAAAATGCAGAGCCACTTGCAAAGGCAGCGCTCCTTTCTAGCCCCTTTATAGTAAGTTCATTACACAAGTTGTGCATAGAGCCATATTTTGTTGTAGGAAGCAATACAAGGCAGGCATCTGTTTTTTGTGCTCTAAAAAACTTACAAAACACAACAACAAATATTGACATTGCATTAATTCATGATGCAGCTCGACCTTTTACATCAGTCAATATCGTAAAAGAAGTCGTTACAATGGCATATCACAAAGGAGCAGCAGTACCTGCAATACGGCCTGTTGATACTCAAAAAGAAATTGATTCTAAAGGGAAAATAATTCGACATCTAGTACGTTCTTCTCTTGGAGCTGTGCAAACCCCTCAAGGATTCAGATTTAACGACTTATTTTTAGCACATGAAAAAGCAAGCGTAGACAGCAACGAATACACTGATGACACTGAAATTTGGGATCAATATATAGGCGAAGTGTATGCAGTTGAAGGAAGCGAAAAAAACAAAAAAATTACATTTAAGCACGATATGGAAAACACAATGATCGAAAACATAGTATACAGAACAGGAATTGGAACCGATTTTCATCGATTAGAAAAAGGTAGAAAGCTCTTTATTGGTGGCATTGAAATTCCGTTTGAAAAAGGAGAAGTTGCGCATTCAGATGGCGACGTTCTTTTACATGCCATTACCGACAGCTTATTAGGAGCAGCAGGACTTGGCGATATTGGTGAGCTTTTCCCTCCGAGTGATAAAACATGGAAAGATGCCGATTCAAAGTTACTTTTACGCACTGCATGGGAAAAAGTACAACAAGAGTCCTGGGAAATTCAAAATATCGATTGTGTTATTCACATGGAACAACCAAAATTTTTGCCGTGGCGCGAAAAAGTAATTGAATCAATTGCGTCAGTTTTAGGCTGCGAGCAGCAGAAAGTTTTTGTTAAGGCAAAAACACAAGAAGGACTTGGTGATATTGGGCAAGGAAATGCCATAAGCGCCCAAGTAATTTGTTTGTTGAAAAAGTGATGATGTAAACCTAAAAAAAGAAAAAAAGCCTGTAGTTTATTGCAATAAACCACTACAAGTGCTTATATGTACTACAGGTGCTTATATGTACTACGAGAAGTGTTGCATTTTATTCCGATTTTATAAATGTTACTCTCATGTGTTCATCGCTTGATGCATAGGGAGATAAAAGCATGTTAAACGAGTTTTTTTCACCATTAAAGCGGTAATTGCTTACCCATTTAATATTTTTTATGTGAGAAATAGTCGCATTTCTAAAAGTGGCATTTATGCGAATAAAGTTTGTATCGTATGACCATGTACCGCTTGCTGTTTGTGTAAGCTCTTGTCCGTTTGCATCATAACTTGTAACAGTAATGGTTGCCTTTGTGCCGTCATGCAATTCAATACTAAAAAAATCATCGCCGTTTTCATATGGAACGCTTCCTTCCCATTTTCCCACAAAAAAGTTTGGAACGGATGCTTTTGCAATAACTTCTGCTGCAAATTTTGGAAGTTCTTCGTTAAACTCTTGCCATGTGTCAACGGACATTTTTGCAGAATACAGCACCTTTGCAGTTTCTACTTCGATTAAGCGTGCCATTACCACAAGCGTGTCGTCAAAAATATCAACAGAGCCTGTAACAATACTATCTGCATTGAGCATGTTTCCTGCAGCTTTTACAGAGCTTGCATCTGTCCAGCCTGACATTTGAAAATCCATTTCGGTTAACACTTTATCAATTTCTTTTCTCTCAACCAATGTAACCGTGTCTATTTGCACAAGCTCATGGCGAAGTAAATCGCTCATGGTAAGCGACTTTCCCCAGAGGGTGCAGTTATCAGACTCAAAATCAAAAACCGCAACGGTTGACTGTGCTATTACCGGAACAAGGGCAAGAGTAAGCGCGGTTACGATTATGGCTATTTTTTTCATGTTTCGCCCTATTTTATTCTACGTTAAAAGCTCGTACAGCTCGTATATCTAGCACATCAAGCTTATAATATAGCTTAATTTGTTTATATGAAAGACTAAAATCTATAGCTTTTCCATTGTCTTTATAATCTTCTGCTCCCCAAATTATTCCTGTATCTCTTATAAAATTTTTTGCACGCAAATTGCTATACAACAGTAAAAGCTCATCATTTGTAGGTAGCCCCCAATCATTATATCCACCGCCTGTGTAATTATTTGCAATAATAACAGCTTCTTCCCATGTTCCAGAGCCTAAAATAGGGCTACACTCATAGTAGGTATTTCCATCGAAATGAAAAATTAATCCGCCACCGGGTCCTACTTCACCAAGCCTATATGTTTTTTTAACCTGTTGTGTTTGTGCAATAGGTTTCACATCATTTATTTCTGAAAAAGAGTGCGTCACATTTCCCAGTGTATGCACTTGAGGAATAGTATTAAAAGCTCGAATAGCGCGTATACCCAAAACATTATTCCCGTCAAGTCTCATATCACCACTATACCCATTTGAAAAATTCTGAGCCCACGCGCCATTACTGGAACGATTATCCTCAGGAATTGGATTTCTTAATACACCTAATGAACCTGATCTATATGACTCTTCAGGACCTCCGCCCCTTTCAAATCCTGAATTTGACCAAAGCCAACCATTATCAAGAATAATGCCGGGTCTCCTTAGATTATTATATAAAACATCTAACTCTCGTTTATTCGGCAATATCCAATCGTCATAATCTCCACCTCTAAAATCAGAGACGATACTAAGTGCATCATACCATGTACCTTCACCTAAATATCGACTGGTTTCTAAGTAAGAATCCCCCTCTTTATAAAATACTATCCCACCACCAGGCCCCATATCTCCAACCTGATACGTATCAATAGAGTAGTTTTGTTGTGGCTCTGATTGTAATACGAAAAATCTTATTGCTCGAACTCCAAGTTCCCAATTTTTATCATTATCATTATGGTATCCATCATCTAATGTGTAATACCATGCATTCCCTGGCTCACCTTCAGAAGAAGACCAATACCAGTCTGAGTCCATGATGAAACCTTGACTTCCTATATTTCTATAGATAATATCAAATTCTCCTTTTGATGGCAAATACCAATCGCTGTATCCACCACCGCGGTAATTTTTCGCTAATTTTTTTGCATTTTCCCATTTTGCATTTGCAATTTTTTCGCTAAATTCATAAACAAGATTACCATACTTATAAAAAACTAGTCCGCCACCAGGACCAATATCGCCAATACTATACGTACTCCTTACAGCACCCGTTTGAGCAATAGCACCCCCTGCAACCGTTTGCCCTGCAATTAAATTATCTGTAAGCGTTGTTGTGCCTTGAAAAAGGGAGGCTACATCGTTTTTCATTATGCCGTTTGTACTGTTTGTAAACTTACCACTGTCAACTTCAAGTAATCTAATGGTAACAATACAGCTATCATCCAATATATCTATAGTTCCTGTTACAATGTAACTTATATTTTGTAATTGTAGTTTTTTTAGATTTTCTTGACTGGAAATTGAGCTAAGTTGAATTTGCTGATTTTCAAGGAGTAAGTCTATTTCTTCACGAGCAATAACATCGTACTCGCCACTTGCAACCATTTTTGATTCAACTAAGTTGCGTACCGTTGTAGCAATTTCTTGTGCTCGAGTAGCATCTCCTGAACTAAAACGAACTACCGCCAATTGAGGATTTTCTTCTGTAAAAGCAATATAGGTACACAACAATACACATAAAAACAGTACTACTTTTTTCATTTTTTCTCCAATACCTTTAATTATTCAAAAAGTGTACCATAAATTATTTTTTTTTGCAATTAAAAAAAAGAGGCGGATTTACTATCCGCCCCAGCCAAAAGACGTAGACGTCAACCTACGTGTTGGCGTCTACAATTCGCGAACTATGCAACGTAAGATTCCAACCTTTGTGAAAACTTAGGGTGTTGCAAATGACGAATAGCTTTTTTTTCAATTTGGCGAATGCGCTCTTTTGTTAAATTAAACACTTGCCCAACTTCTTTTAAGGACATAGATTTCCCGTCATTTAATCCAAAACGACAGCGAAGTATATTTGCTTCTTTTTCTGTCAATTCGTCAAGAACAGAATTAATGTCTTGTTTCATTGTAACATTAATTGCATTTTGTTCTGGTGAAATATAGTTATCATCTTCAATAAAATCAGCAATCGAGGTAACCTCAGATGAATTGCTAGTAGAATCTAAAGAAACCATATCTTGCGCAATATTTATTATATCTCTTACGTGGTCTGCAGACATATGTAGAACCTCTGCAACTTCTTTAATTTCTTCTTCATCCGTTTTATTACCAGAAATTAGCTTTCGTGTTTTTTCTATTTGAACAAGCTCATTTGCCCTATTTAAGGGAAGCCTAATTGCTCTCGATTTTTCACAAATTGCTTTTAATATAGCCTGTCGAATCCACCATACTGCATACGAAATAAAATGATACCCTTTTGTTACATCAAATCGTTCAATAGCTGTCATTAAACCAATATTTCCTTCGCTTATGAGATCAACTAAATCGAGACCATGGTTTTGATACTTTTTTGCGACACTAACAACGAACCGTAAATTTGAGTTAACAATTTTTTGTTTTGCCATTGAATCGCCTTTAGCTGCACGAGTGGCAAGTTCCACCTCTTCCTCTCTCGTTAAAAGGGGTAATTTATTGATATCCTTAAGATACAATGATAATACTTCGTCGTTTGCTTTCATTTATATTCTCCTAATAATAGTTTCACTAAACTTCTCTACACTTATTATATAGCAAAAACCGTGCCAACTTTTTAAAAATCTTTCAAAATCTTTATAATTCTTTATAATATAACAAATTAAAATTACTATGTAGCTAGAACGATACTGTAATTACTTTTTCTAAAATTTTAAAATGAACCAAAATGACACATCCCGCTATTGCACCATCAAAAGTGAGCCAAAATGACACAGATTTTCTTGAACCAAAAATCATCCTTTACATCTTGTTCATCTGTGGCTAAATTTAATTAGCGTTTCAAAATTGATTTCCGTAGTAGCCCACACGTATCTATGGATTTAAAACTAAAAATACGATACAATAATTCCATGACACACATTATTTCATGGAATGTAAACGGTATTAGAGCCGTTGAAAAAAAAGACTTTATACAATGGCTACAGGCAAGTAAGGCTGATGTAGTATGTTTACAAGAAACAAAGGCAAATCCTACTCAACTTTCAGAAAATCTTTTGAAACCCGAAGGTTACTACGCATATTGGGCTTCTGCGAAAAAAGCAGGTTACTCAGGAACTGCGATATATAGCAAAAAAGAAGCAGACAAAGTAACAACAATGGGCGTTGAGGAGTTTGACGACGAGGGAAGAGTGCTTATAGCCCATTTTGGCAGCACCTGCGTTATTAGCGCATATTTTCCTAATAGTCAAGAAGCTGGTGCGCGCCTTGATTATAAAATTCGCTTTTGCGATGCAATGCTAACACTTTGCAATACATTGGTTTCAGAAGGAAAGAACATTGTTCTTTGCGGTGATTATAACATAGCCCATAAGCCAATAGACTTAGCACGTCCAAAACAAAATGAAGGCAACCCTGGATATTTACCCGAAGAAAGAGCGTGGATGGATACATTTACTGAATCAGGATATGTTGATGTATTCAGACATTTTTGTAAAGAAGAAAATCAGTATAGCTGGTGGAGTTATAGATTTAAGGCTCGCGAAAAAAATATTGGGTGGCGCATTGATTATGCTTGCGTTAATGAAAAATTGATGGAAGGCGTTGAAAGTGCTTCTATTTTAAATGAAGTTCTGGGATCTGACCATTGTCCTGTAACAATTACACTTTCAAAAGAACTATAGACATGGCTCGAAAAAAGATTAGCGTTGGTTTTACCGCTCCCATAACTACTATTTTTTCATTGTTGTGCATTGCAGTGTTTTTAATCCAAGCATCAGCACCACAACATATTACAAACCTTCTCTTTTTCGTTGGGGGAAACTCATCTAGTCCTACCCCATTTGATCGAACTTCAATATTTGATTACCTTACAATTTTCACACATTTATTTGGATCAAAAAATGCCTATACTTTACTAATAAACACAGCATATATACTATTATTGTCTCCGCGAATTGAACAAGCTTACGGCAAGGGTCTTTTAAGCCTTATGTTTATCATAACGGCATTTATTACGGGTGTATTGAGCACCTTGTTTGTAAGCACTCACGTTATGGGCGCACAAGGAATTGTGTTTTTGCTGCTTCTGTTAAATATCCTAGCAGATGCTAAGACAAAAACAATTCCTATTACCATCATATTTTCTAGCTTATTGTATGTATCATTTATTACATTTGATTCAACAACGATAGGCGTAGCTGAAAAAATTACCCCTTTCATTGGATCTCTTTGTGCAAGTATTTTTGGCTTTATAGATTTTCATGAACAAACAAAACCTATTTCCAGAAAAAAACCAACAGCATAGCTTTCGATTTTTTTACACACCTTCTACTGCGTATATTCCAAGATTATATTTATAAAGCCAGCGCTTTAAGGGTTCTAGCCAATTGTCACTATATTGCCCTTCGAGCAATAATTGTTCAAATAAATGATGCAAGTGCTCATTTATTTCTTTTTTTGCGAACACAGTTATATTGTCTTGTTTTGCAAAAAGTGAATCCATGAATGATACAGCATCTTGAATTGAAAACAATTCTGGTATGGCACTTGTCATCATATAAACAGCAGCTGGGATACAATTTACGCTATGCTGCTTTACATAAAGAACCGTTTCTCCAATTTGTATAGCTCCCTCATATAGTTGCATATTATATTGCTTTTTCTCTTCATCAGAAAAATTTTCCTTTTCAAAAACATCTCTAAAAAACGCATACGTTAGAATAACCACAGCAATATGCAAGCTAGGCACGCATAAGTAATGTGGGTCAACTCGTCTTATTCCGTCAAAATTTTTATCTCGGTACTCTTCAGGCCCTGGGCGTTTAGTGGTTGTCATTTTGTATTTATAAAAAGATGCCGCTTGTTGGTAAATATCTGCAATTATTTTTAAAAACAGCACAACGTGTGGCAAAGCCTTCTTTTTTGACTTTTTTATGAGCAAAGCCAGTGGCCGCACCCAAAAGTGAATAAAATCTAAATAAACTGGAGCTAAACTCGGCTCAAATGGGATATCATCATCTAGAACATGGTCTACATTGACAATTTCAATTTTTCTCCAACCCCATTTTACAGTAAACTGAAGTAAAAAAAAGTCAAAAATAACAACTTTTAAATATCTTAAAAGCGCTAAGAAAGATTTCCAATGGGTTAATACATATATAGCAGTAGTCTTTACATGTAACGCTGAAATTTTTTCAATTTCATTTTTTTGCATTTTTGATTTTTGTTTCACTATTTTCATACCTTCTTCTTTCTTTGAAGTGTGGAGTATAGCACATAATACTAATGCTCACAACCCAAGAAAACCTACCCCTCATGAAAACCAATTTTCATCTAAGAGAGTCTAGCCACGGATATACAGGATTAAACAGGATAATGGTATTTGTTCCCTTACACAACCAAAAACCATCCTTTACATCCTGTTCATCTGCGGCTTTATATAGACAGGATGCGCAGAATAATTTCAATAATCTAACCTAAAAGCCTTTCTATTTCATCAACTAAGTTTGAGAAAATAGTCGTAGCTTCTTGAATTGCATCTGCTTTTTCCATATCAACACCAGCAATATTCAGCGCTTCTATTGGATAACGTGAGCCACCTGACTTTAAAAAAGCAAAATAATCATCTTTTTCCTTTATGCCACCTGTAGTAACCTTTTTTGCTAAAGCAAGGGCTGCAGAAATTCCTGTAGAATACTTATACACATAAAAAGCATTGTAAAAATGTGGAATGCGAAGACATTCTAAATCGCTTATATCTTCAAAAACCATTTCGCTGCCAAAATATGTTTCTAAGAGTTCTCTATATGTTGCTCGACATACATCGACCGATAGAGGTGTCCCTCCTTCTACAAGTTCATGCGTTTTCTTTTCGTATTCTGCAAACATAGTTTGCCGATATAAGGTTGCAAGAATATCACCTGCTCTTATACACAAAAGATACGCTTTTTCATTTTTATCGGAAGTATTTTTTAGCATATATTCGAAAAGTAATTGTTCGTTAAATGTAGAGGCAACTTCAGCTTCAAAAATAGTATAACTGTACTGCATAAAAGGATTAGCCTTTGAAGAGTACCATGAATGCATTGAATGCCCACCCTCATGAGCAAGTGTGAATACATCTCTAATCACGTCATCTTTATAGTTCATTAAAATATAAGGATAACCTTCGTACGCGCCTGAAGAAAAGGCTCCACTTCGTTTTCCTTTATTTTCATAACGGTCAACCCATCCATTCAATAAACCATTTCTTAAAACGGATGAATATTCATCCCCTAACGGAGAAAGAGCTTCTGCTATCATATCTACTGCTTTATCATACGGAGTAATAAACTTGACATCCTTTGTTAGAGGCATGTAGACATCATAGTGCCTGAGTTCATCAAGCTTTAAAATTTTCTTCACTAAAGCATAGTACTTATGAACCGGAGCCAAATTAGATCTGATTGTCCCAACAAGATTTTCATATACAGAAACGGGAACCTTATCAGGAAAAAGCGCTTTTTCAATAGAAGAGTTGTACCCCCTAGCTCGAGCCTTGTATACATCTTGATTTACGCTGCCTGCATAGAGTGTTGTAATAGTATTCTTATGGTTATCAAATGCAGCATAGAGTTGATTATAAGTTGTCTTCCTAACTTCTCGATCTGGATTAATTAAAAAGGAAGAATAAGTAGTTTGGCTCAAGGGTAGTTCGCCGTCTTTAGTTTTGATGGTACCAAAATCAATGTCAACATTTGTAAGCATAGAAAACGCTTTTGAAGGAGCTTGCATGCTTTCTAGTTGCAATGCAAAAAGTCTCTCTTCTTTTTCACTTAATATATATGGAGACAGACGAATGAGTTTTTGCAAAAATACTTTATATGGCTCAAATTCTTTTTGGCTAAGCATATTCTCAATATTGCGTTTTTCAATAGCTTGAATTTCTGGAACCATAAAACTTGTGTTTGCTTCAGCAGAACTAGCGGCCATCATATAACGACCCATTTTATCTTGGGAATCAGTGTCAGAAGCATCTTGTGCCGTTAATAAAAATGCGTAATTGCCGAGCTTTTCACTTAATTGCTCAATGCCTTCATATAATTTCAGTGCCTTTAATAATTTTTCGCTCGTAGATAGTTTTCCTTTTAATTCTACTAACTGAGCAACAAGAGGTTCTATCTTTTTCAAAGACTTTTCCCATTCATCATTGCTTGTAAAGAGGGTATTTAAATCCCAGCAATCGCTTTTTTTTACGTTTTTTCTCATCGGTATTGTATGTTCATTCATGTTTTTTACTATATCACATTGCAGTTTTTTTATCTATGTGATACAGTAGCAATTATGGGAACTTTGTCAAAATATCAAATAGCTAGAGGGCGAAAGCTTTACGGAATTTTCACATCTTTTAACTCTATTTCCTTTACATTGGTAACGGGCAATGTTCTATCAATTTATGCTATGTTTCTAGACGCCAGTGCCCTAGTAATTGGTTTAATAAATGCTTTTAATTTTTTATCTTTCTTTGCTATTCCGCTCGGCCGTTTTTTGACAAAAAAACATTCTATAATGAAAGTGTATGCACACGCATGGATGGCACGCATTTCATGCGTATTATTTATGCTTGCTATCCCTTTCTTGGTATCTTCTGGAGTACCTGAACTGGGCATTTTTTGTATATTATTAAGTAATTTTGGATTTAATTTTTTTCGTGGAATTGGAACAATTGCCAATAATCCAGTTATAACCGATTTAGCCCCAGGTAAAGATCGTGGAAGCTTTATGGTCTTTTTATCGCTTACTTGGAACACGTCTGCCCTTTTAGCAACATTATTACTCGCATTTTTTCTGCAGATTGGAGAATCTTTAAAAGTATTAAATGCCGCAGTAGTTGTTGGTATTATTTCAGGTTTTATTTCATCATTTATTCTTTACAGGATGCCATCAAGCGACACAGAAAGAAAAACTGAGGCAACAAATTTTTCTAAGAATTTTTTAACTGCAATGCATGACAGGAGTTTTAGATTATTTTTAATTGCATTTATGATTATTGGGTTTGGTGTTGGCTGCACCCGCCCATTTATCATTGTGTATGCACGCGAAGTATATAAACAAGCCGACAGTGTTGTTACGTTTATTACGTTTTTTAGTAGCCTTGGAGCTTTATGTATGGGGCTGGTTACAAGATTGTTTATAGATAAAATTGGCGCAAAACCCATGTATTTATTGTTCACAGCACTAACAATTGTGAGTTTAGTTCCAGCAATACTTTCTCCTTCAATAGGTAATGGTGTTATTGTATTTATTTATCTATGCCTCATTGCCTTTGTTTCCAACCTAGGTTTTTCAGGAGAAGAAAATGCGGGGCAAACATATTTTTTTGGACTTATACCGAGAGAAGCAGTTCTTGATTTAAGCATTGTGTACTTTTTAGTTTCTGGGTTAGCAGGAGCCACAGGTTCACTTGTTGCAGGTGTTATGCTTGATGCATTTGAACAATCAGGCCTCTCTGTAACTGCATCCTATAGATTATTTTTTGGAATCCAAATAATAATTATCGGAATATCTTTTTTTATACAAATGAAGCTAAAGGCATTAGACAGCTACTCTCTCAAAGAAGCACTACCAATGTTTTTTTCTATGCGCGACATCCGAGGCCTAAGCCTTTTATATAAACTAGACAGAAGTCAAACAGTTAGAGAAAAAACAGAATTGCTAACAGAGCTACGTCTTTCAAATACAAGCGCTGCAACAACAAACCTTTTAGAGCATTTATCATCTCCTAGTTTTGCAGTTCGCTCTGAAGCCATTGCGGGAATGGAAAGTCTTCCAAAACTAAATGCGCAAACAACCGAAATTTTAATCCAAGAATTGGATAAAGGTCTCTTTACAACGGCATACAGAGCTTCAAGAATTTTAGGAAATTTTAAAATACAAAAAGCAGTTCCAGAACTCTTAAAGTGTATTCACAGCGAAGACTATATTTTGGCAGGAGAATCAATGCTTGCATTAGCAAGAATAGGAGATGTTGGAGCGCAAACAAAAATCTCGGAGGTTCTTGAAACAACAAGAAACACGTACATATCTCTTTGGGGAATCCGGGCAATGGAACTATATGCAAATGAAACAAGCATTCCTGTTTTACAAAACGTGCTCCGCCTCAATCATGAAAATGGTGTTATTGAAAATGAAGTGATGCTTGCCTTTGCATCAATTATGGGAATAGATAAGGTATTCTTTCCTGCATTTTCACAATATGCAGAAGGCCTCGAAAGTGCAGAAGAAATATTACAAACTCTTTTTGACGAAATATCATCAAAAAAGAAATTAAAAGGACAAAGCATTCCGCCTCTAATTTTAAACTTTCTAAACGATGAATCTTTTAAGGATGATTTTTCGCAAAGTATTGCAACCTATGCTAAAAAAACAAGCGGAATGGTTGTAAAAATGCTTGTGAGTAGTATTATAGATACAGATCTTCCAAAACTTGCCTCATTTAGATTTTTTACATGCTTTTGGGCATTGATGATTTTTTCTGATCCAAAACTTCTAAATAGATAGTAGTAATTAAACAATCTTCCAGCGAAGTCTCCACCTACCGTCCGTAAAGTCATGACTAATGACAGTAAATGTACCTATTTCGCTTGTATTTTCAACATGATTACCTATGCAAGCACATGAATCATAGTCGCCAACATCAATAATTCTAAGCGTATTGCCTGCGTTTTCAGGTAGCTTTGATAAGTCAACTATGGCTGAGGCTTCTTCACGTGTAACAAAGCGTTCTGTTACATTAAGATTTTGTGCAATAGCCTCGTTTACTCGCTTTATTATTTCTTCAATTTGCACATCGGTTGGTTCTGTTTCTAACCTATAATCGCACTTTGACTTTTTTGCTTCGATATGAGCATTGTAAGAGCGAGGACATTTGAACATTTGTATCATTGTTTGATTGAGTATATGTTCTGCTGTGTGCATTGGAGCACAGTAGTCTTTTTTTGCTTCATTTTCTGTTTTATTCATAAAAAAAGTATACCTATATTTTTAAATAAATGCAATAAAAGATAAAAATAAATCATCTTTCTCTATTTTTTACAATTTTGTACACTTTCTACTTGATTTGTACAATAAATTACTATATACTTGCAAAAGTGAATAGATATATAAAAAAAAATAATGTACATATTTTTATCTCCTCGTTTTTATGCCTGTCCGTAGCTTTGTTTGCTAGTGGCGTAGATGAAAAAGAGATGAGCGACATATATGCAACAAAAACACAAATTGAAAAAAGAGCTCAACATATTTCTGACAACTTTATGTATATACTCCCCGATGGGAAAATTCACCCCGCTTATTCTGAAAACAAAGAAAAACTACAAGCCATGTTTTCGCCAGATATAGCATATTTAAAAACAAGTGATTTCTATTCACAATCATTTACCATAAGTGAAATTACAAAGGGGCAAATTCCACATATTCACTTACAGGACGCTACTAACTGGCAAAAAACTGATGCGCAAAATACAGAACAAAGTGCAAGTGGTGAAAATTTTTCTGCACTTGGATTTAAAACACGCAATGTACAGTATTTTCGCTACACAGGTGAAAATCCCTTATTTTCTTCAACAAGTGAATATAACACTATGTCATATACAGGCATTGATGCCATAACAGAAAAAGTTCTGAAAAGATTTTTGTTTTACCGTTGGACAGGAAATAACATGGGAATACCCTTAGATACCTATATGTATGCCATAGACACCTATACAGGACTTGTTTTTACCTATGTTAAGATAGGCGATTGGAAAGGAGCTTTTGGCGTAGAAGTCCCAACTCGCTACGACCCCATTGAAATGTATAAGGCAGAAGATGGAGAGCCACATTTATTTTTTGAATACGACCCTATTGGATATATTTCAAAAGAAAAAGAACTGGTTTTATACGATTGGTATATTGAAAAAACCAAAGAAAAACTTAGTATACAACTGGCGGCTCACCATCCAGTGGGAAAATCGCCTTACTACGAACCATAAAGGTAAAAAAAAATTGGCCCTTTGGCCAACTTTTTTTTAGTCTACACTTTGATTTTGTAGTTTTTCTTCTTTTGCGTAAATACAAAGGGCATCAATGAGCTCATCACAATATCCTTGCATAACTTGATCTAGCTTATAAAGCGTAAGCCCAATTCTATGGTCTGTTACACGGTTTTGTGGGAAATTATACGTTCTAATTCTTTCAGAGCGGTCACCTGAGCCAACCATGCCTTTACGCTGGGCAGAACGTTCTGCATTCTTTTTAGATTCTTCTAGTTCAAATAGGCGAGCACGCAGCACACGCATAGCCTTATCTTTATTTTTATGCTGACTTTTTTCATCTTGCTGAATTACAACCAATCCAGTTGGAAGGTGCGTTAAGCGTACCGCAGAGTCTGTTGTATTAACACATTGTCCACCAGGTCCACCTGCACGCATTACATCAACACGTAAATCTTCTTGCTTTATTTCAATTTCTGTTTCTTCTGCTTCGGGAAGAACGGCAACCGTTACAGCACTGGTATGTACACGCCCTTGAGATTCTGTTGCTGGTACACGTTGCACACGATGTACGCCACCTTCATATCGTAAGCTACCGTATACATACTTTCCACTTATTGAAAAAGAAAGCTCTTTGTAGCCACCAACTTCGGTTTCACTCATGTTAATAACTTCGTATTTCCAACCTTTCATATCGGCATAACGGCTATACATTCTAAAAAGATCTGCAACAAAAAGTGAAGACTCATCTCCACCTGTTCCACCCCTTATTTCCATGATGATGTTTTTTTCTTCAAGTGGGTCGGGTGGAATTAAAAGCATTTTAAGCTTTTCTTCCATTACTGGTTGTTGCTCTTCTAGCTCACGCATTTCTTCACGAGCCATTTCTTTCATATCTTGATCTGTTTCTTCCGTAATGATAACTTTTGACTCTTCAATTCCTTGCAAAATTCGTTTGTATTCGTCAAAGGCTTCCATGAGATTTGTTAAATAGGAATGCTCTCGCATTGTTTCTTTATATTTTTTTGGGTCTTTTACTAAATTAGCATCTTGAATAAGCTCATTTACTTCTTCATAACGCACTTTCAATTGTTCTAATCTCTTAATCATAGGCGTATTATATAGAAAAAGTTAAAAAAATACAAGCGATTAAATAATATGTATACATTAAGCGTGATTTGTTGATTATTATAAAACGAGCCCATCGAAGAAAAAATTCTTTGATGGGCTCTTCATTTTTAGTATACTATTTTTGATAACGTTTGTGCTAGAAACTTAAAACTGTTTTTGGATTTACCAGTTTTCCATCCTTATATACCGAAAAATGTAAATGGTTTCCCGTTGAATATCCAGTGCTACCCACATAGCCAATGATAGAACTTTGGTTTACACTTTGCCCTTTTTTTACTGGGGCTTCTTCCATAAAATGCGCATACAATGTTTGATAACCGTTTCCATGATTTACAATCACATAGTATCCGTATACACTTGAGTATCCAGCAGTAGAAACTGTTCCACTCATAGCAGATCTAACTGGTGTTCCTTTTCCAATAGCAAAGTCTGTTCCCGTATGAAAACTTCTCACTCCCGTAAATGGATCCGCCCTGTATCCATAGTTTGATGAGATTCTCCATCGCCCCGAAAGAGGGTGTTTAAAAAGTTCGCCCATTGCTTGTCTAAGGGTAGTATTGTCAAGCATTGCACCAGGCACAAACAGTATATCACCAACATGTAAAAGAGAACTTTCAAGTTCATTAACATCAAGGATTTCTTCAATTGTAACACTATGCTGTTTTGCAATGGATTCCAAAGAATCACCTTGCCGTACTTCATGCATTAAGCCATCAACCGATGGGATAACAATTTTTTGACCTGACCATAACAAGCGAACATTATCTATTTCATTAATGCCAATGAGCGTTGAGATATTCTGCAGCCCAAATTTATTACTAATACTGTGAATACTATCGCCACTTTGTACGGTATAATTTGTAAAAGACACTGGCTGGCTATATAAATTTTTGCTTTCCGCAATAGCTATCAATGCAAGAGCTTCTTCTTCGTATACTTGCGAAGATGCAGTGCTTTCAACAAAACTCTGCATTGAACTTTCTAAAACTTGTTCTTCAAACAACACCGCTTGGTGGAAATTTAAAGGTGTTGCAAATCCCTTTAAATACAAGCCAATGGAAATTGAAATATACGCTACAACAAGAAGAGCACACAGACTTAATAAAACAAAACGACTTTTTGTTACTACCTTGCACACTATATCTAAAACAAAAAAATCGACTTTCTTTACATGAGTCTTTTTTTCTCTTGAGATAGATTTTTTTTGTATTGGTCTAGAAGTCTTTCTAGAATGGTTTTGAGCGCGAAGCATTTCTTCCAGTGACGGAGAAGCTACTGGCACGTCCATTGAATCAAAATAACTAATAATTTCCATGTTTTTACTATCGACATAATTCGCTTTGCATATTAGAATATAGCTATGAAGTTTAACGTTTTTTTTGCTATCATTATTGGACTTTTTATTGGAATTGGATTAAAGCTTTTTATATTTGATCTTGTTCGTGTTTCAGGGAATTCTATGGAACCCACTATAATGAGTGACTCAATGGTTGTAATAAATAAGCTTGCGTATGGAATTGCAATTCCCTTTGGCGACGAGTTAATAATACAATGGGCTGAACCAAAAAAGGGCGATATCATTGTATATATATATGACCATAAAATGGTATTAAAACGATGTGAAGGAATTGCAGGTGAAGTACTGGATTATTCTAGCGATTCAGGGTATAGTATACGTGTGGGTGAAAAAGATTTTCCGCTTTCTGAAGGACAATTTCAAAGAATAAAATTTGATACTGTCGTTCCTCCAGGTACGGTATTTGCAATTGGAGATAACCCATTACACTCTGTCGATTCAAGAGACTACGGGTTCGTCCCGATAGAAAATATCCTAGGGAGGATTGTCCACTAATATTTTATGCAGATGAATTCATTTTTTTCAAAGTATCGAATTATTGCGTTCTCAGTTATTTTTGTGGCTATAATGATATACATTACCATTTCATACGCAAGGCTGGCTCTTATTCCACCCGAAGAAATTGTACTGCAAACAGAGGCTCCCCTACGCGGCTCTATACTTGATAGAAACAACAAGCCACTCGCAATACAAACAGATTTTTATCATTTAAAAGTTACTCCGTCAGATGTAGAGGATGTAGCATACCTTGCAAGAGTTCTGTCTCCTGTCAGCAATTTATCTGAAGAATTTATTATTTCAGAAATAGAAAATGCAGAAATTAATTTTTTGTACCTAAAAAAAGAAATAGATGAAAATGAAATGTCGATGATAGACTCAGTTATTGCAGCTAATAATTTAAGTGGCATCAGTTTTGATACCGTTGCAAGGCGCATATATCCTGAAAATACTCTAGCTTCTCAAGTCATTGGATTTATGGGTTATGACGGGAGGGGCTTATCAGGAATAGAGCTTTCTCAGCAAGATGTTCTCATTCCTGTAAATTATGAAGTTGGCAAAAGCCCTGTTGGAAATAATGTTTTTTTAACAATTGATGCAAACCTCCAGTATAAGCTAGAACAAATAGCCCACAATTCCATGAATGAAACAAAGGCAGAAAGCTTTATGCTAGTAGCAAGTGGTGCAAAAACAGGGGAGATATTATCGTATATTAGCCTTCCTGCTGCGAATTTAAATGAATACCCAAGCTCAACTGCTCCAGAAAGAGTTGATAGGCCTGCTGTACTTGCATACGAACCAGGCTCTGTATTTAAAATATTCTCTGTTGCGAGTTTTATTGAAAGTGGTGCTATTAGTGAAGCAGATACTTTCTTTTGTGATAGTGTTCATACAATGCGTGCATCAAACGGAGAAGAATCTGTAATAACATGCTTAGGATATCACGGCGAAATCACTGCAAGAGAAGCTCTCCAATATTCTTGCAACGATGCTCTTGCACAAATGAGTGATAACATGAATTCAGAGGATTTTTTGGCGATGCTACGACAATTTGGTTTTGGAAGCCATACCTACCTTGAAGTTCCATCAGAAACAAGGGGATCGGTAAAAACCACTAGCGATAGGTTTTGGTCAATAAGATCTAAACCTACCATGTCAATTGGACAAGAGCTTTCAGTTTCTGCGTTACAAATGGTTCAAGCTACCACAGCTTTAGCAAATGGGGGTGTACCACTCCAATTAACATTTGTTTCTCAAATAACCGACAGCAATGGTACTGTACTATATCAACACACCCCAAAGGAAAAAGACAGGGTTGTTTCAAAAGAGACAGCAGATTTTTTACTTAGCGCTATGGAAACAACAGCTCAATTTGGAACAGGTACAAGAGCCGCATTAGAAGATATTTCTATTGGTGTTAAAACCGGAACTGCCCAAATAACGGATGAAGAAACAGGTGCCTATAGCGATACCGACTTTGTTTCAAATGTAGCCGCAATTTTCCCTGTCGATGACCCTGAAATAGTGTTGTACATTGTAATTACAAAAGCCCAAGGTGAAACCTTATCAGGACGTATTGTTGCACCTGTAATTGCAGAAGCTGCAAATACCATAATTGACCACCTAGGTTTAGCAAGGGCAAATGCCGCTTCTTTAGAGCACTCAGGGAGAATAACATTCCAAACAAATCAAACCCCGTCAATGGAAACCATTGTGCCCGATTTTACAGGAATGTCAAAGCGTGCCATTATGCCCCTTTTAGGAAATGAAAATATACATTATTTATTACAAGGAGATGGATGGGTTGTAGGACAAAACCCTCTGCCAGGCACACCTATAACAGAGGGAATGACCATAACCATTTACCTAGAGTAATGTATGAATAATGAAATTCTAGAAAAAAATTTACTATTATTTTCAAATAGATTTGAACAGCTTCATAAAGGTCTTACATCTCTTCCTAGTACTAGGGAGCTACCAAAAGGTGTTGAGATTTTTAGAGCAAGAAACAATGAAATAAGTGCAAAATTTGACAACAATTATCTCCACTCTGCTTACAATCCTTCAGGTGAAGCGAAAAAATTAATGGAAACAAACGAAGTGTCACATGCAGAATCTGTTGTATTTTTTGGTGTTGGTTTAGGTTATGGCCCAATTGAATGTGCTTTAAAGCACAAAGATAAAACAATAATAATAATCGAGCCTGATCCTTATTATATTTTATTAGCTTTTTCAAACCTTGACTGGGCGGCAGTGTTTGAGCATAATTCGCTTGTTTTTTTACTAGAAGCTCCACAACAAACGGTTATTACCATTCTCGAACAATATGGATTAAAAGAATGCTTTTTTATTAACCAAAAAACGGTTATGCTCCATGCTATGCAGTATTTTACAAATATTCAAACCCTAGTTAGTAGAAACCTTGATAAGCAAGCTATTAATATGCGTACACTAGAGAGATTTTCTAAACTGTGGCTATCAAATATTTGCAAAAACCTTACATATATTGAAAAACTTGATGGCATACAAAGATATGAAAACAAAGCAGGAAGCCTCCCCGCATGCGTAATCGCAGCAGGTCCAACCTTAGATGAATTGTTGCCTCACTTACAAGAAATAAAAAAAAGATGCATTGTAATTTGCGTGGATACAGCCCTTAGAGCTTGTCTTTCTGTAGGCGTTGAGCCACACTTTATACTCTTAGTTGATCCGCAGTACTGGAATGCAAGACATATCGAGGGCCTGCAATCTAAAAGCAGCATATTAATAACAGAATCTGCTGCATACCCAAGTGTTTTCCGTTTCAACTGTAAAGAAATAATACTTTGCTCATCTCTTTTTCCATTAGGAAAATATATTGAAAAATTTACTGGAAAAAAAGGAGAATTATCTGCAGGCGGGTCGGTTGCAACAAGTGCGTGGGATTTTGCTCGCTTTATAGGCTGTAAAAAAATTTTTATGGCTGGGTTAGACCTTTCCTTTCCTGAAAAAAAAACGCACACGAGAGGAAGTACTTTTGAAGAAAAAGCTCATTATGAGTCAAAAAGAATTCAGCAAACTGAAACTCTATTAGCAAAAATACTCTATAATCATCAAACAGAAAGATCTTTTGATTACGAAGGCAATGAAACAATTACCGACGCAAGAATGAAACTATATGCGTGGTGGTTTGAAAGTAAATGTGCGGCCCATCCACAGATCAAAACATACAGTTTGTCAAAAAAATCTTTATCCATTCCGCTTATAGAACCAGTGAGTGTGAACGAAATATATTCCCTTGCAGAAGCTCAAGACTCAATAAAACTATTTTGCACTTCTAAAAACAATACGCCAATATGCATTGACCATAATACCATTTATAATTCTCTACTTGAAGATTTTTCTACTCTAAACACAATACTTGATAATGGCATTTCTTTATCTAATAAAACATGTAAAAAAGATAGCGAGTATGAAAAACTATTAAGAGCATTAAGTGATATTGACTCTGCTATAACTATATCATCGGCAAAAAACATTGTTGCACTTGTTTTCCCAAGTCCAGAACAATTACAAAGCATTATGGATAAACATCTACCAGATGAGCCGCTTCCCCCGCCTCAAGGCACCTATGCAATGGCTGCACAATATAATATCTTAAAATCTAAGCTACTATATGAATTAATAAAAAAGAGTATAGAATTACATCTTCACTACTTGCGAAAAAATCAATAAAACCCTAAAATAGTAGTTAAGTTTTTTTTTATGGAACCGATATTTAATATGTAAGGAACATATTAAGTAAGGGTGTGTCCATAGACATCCAGACACCATTACTGAAAGTATCAAGGCTGAAGACAGTATGGTTTTCAGTCTTTTTTTTAAATGAAAAAACAGTATACTAAGAAGATACTATTTATAGGAGCGAAAATGAACACATATCTTGTATCCGAATTAAAAGAAGGGATATTCTTTACTGCAGAAGTCCAACTAGACAATACATTTTCTTTGCTCAATCCAATGACTCCAATTACTTCTAGTCTAATAAAAGCTTTACTAGATTGGAATTTTAAAGAAGTTTTTTCGACAGGAGTAGTCAGCACCTCTGGAGCTAATATACAGCAATCTTCAAGCACATCCAATAGCACGGAATCAGATGCAAGTTTAGGCGAAACACTAAAGCAAAACATTGCAAAAATCACAGAGAATGCAGAGGGTGTAGCAAATAAATTTGATACCGTAAAAGCAATATATAATGAATACTTAAATTATATAAAATCAGTATATACGCGTTTTGCAACTCATAGAGAGTTAAACTATAAAGCTCTCTACGAAATTGTAAAAGATTTATGTATTTTTATTAACCAGAACAGACGCTATATCCTAAGGGTTTCACCAAGCATGGAAGCTGAAAGCAAAGACTTTCTCGTATACCACTCAATGCGTTCAACAGTTTTTGCAATTGTTATTGGTATTCAACTCAAGATCCCTTTAAGCAAACTTACAGAAATTGGTGTTGCCTGTGTTCTCCATGAAATTGGGATGATTAAACTTCCACCTCAATATTATATGACCAATAGAATATTGACACCAGCCGAAAAGAAGACAATTTACACTCACCCTCTTTTATCATACGATATACTAAAAAGTATGAATTTTCCATTGAGCATAGGCCTCGCAGCACTAGAGCATCATGAAAAGGAAGACGGCTCAGGTTATCCAAGAAAGTTAACGGGGAAAGATATTTCATTGTATGCAAAGATTATTTCTATTTCATGTTCATTTGAAGCAATAACAGCTCCACGACATCATAGAAGTGCACAAAGTTCCCATGATGCGATGGTTGAAATGCTTAAAAACACGGGAAAACAATATGATGAAACAGTAATAAAAGCACTATTGTACAGTATGTCCCTTTTCCCAATTGGTAGTTATGTATTTCTTGCTGATGGAAGAGTTGGCCTTATAGCCGATACAAACCCCGAAGACCCAAAAAATCCTATTGTTCAACTTATAAATGAAAAAACAGAAAATGGAACAGACAAATTTGTAAAATCGGGTACAGGTGAAATACAAATAAAACGAGTGTTAACAAAAGCTGAAACGGAAGAGTTTTTAAAAACTATAGCACCAAAAGATTTACCAAGTGCTGATGTTGCACAAAAAGATGACGACGACTTAGAGGAATTGGAAGAACTAGAAGAAATCTAAGATAATTCCTAATGCCTTATTATGAATATATGCCACCAAACAAAACTTGAAATTTCGGGGTTGCGTACTTGACATTATTATAAATAGGGGTATTATAAACATATAGGAGTTAGTAATGAAAAAATTATTTGTGGTTTTAGCAGTTATTGTTATTTCTTTGGCACTTTCAGGGTGTGCAATGGCCGATGACGGAATTCCAGGACGCTATGAGGCAAAGGTAGTATTTGTGCCAATTTTTTATGTTGAGCTAAATAGTGATGGTACATATTCTGAAGGCACGATTATGCTCGGTCAAGACACAGAAATAGCTGATGGAACGTGGAGTGCGGCAGGTAACACGGTAACAATACAACACCAGGGTTTTAGTAATCCAAGTATCATAGTAATTGAAAATGGTGAATTTGACTACGATGGCTTTAAGCTAAAAAAACAGTAGTAGTATCTCTTACTACATATCAGTAACAAAAAAATCCCGTAGTGGTTTATTGCAATAAACCACTACGGGGATAATTTTAATT
>CAYJPS010000030.1:0-25492 GCA_964372135.1 uncultured Treponemataceae bacterium
GAACTTATCATTAAAAAGTCAGACAGAATTGCTAACGAAAAAGCAGCTGAAAAAAAAGCTGACTAAAGTGCAAAAACCGCAAAGCAAATGCTTTGCGGTTTTTTAATATGAAAAATCAGTAACAAGAGTTTTATCTTTTTCAAAAAGGGAAACAGAAAACTCTGCGCGCAGTGATAAACGTAGCTCAAACCATGTTTTTGTCGGCTCTGCTAAGCCTGTAAGATGAAACGAGGGTGCAAGAGAAGCCGTTAGTGTCCTCCAATCGTATGAAATGGGAAGCTCAAGGGCAAAGTATGCAAGGTTTTTTGCCTTTTCTGTTTGAGAGCTGTATTCAGTGCTAACAATATTGGTATCAACTTCTTTTAATAGAAACAACACGCTTGGACGTAATGAAATAGTATCCATAAATGTTTTTGTAGTAAAGCGCATTATTTCTTGATGATGAACCCAAAAACTACCAGGCCCATACGGTGAAGTATAGGGCATATACATTCTAGTGTTACCGTTATATCGATACAAGGCTTTTGCAATAGCTGTCTCGCCGTCTTCCTTTACCGTTTGCCCTGAAAAGTTTCCATATAGATAATGCGCATATCCTACATTTGTAGAAAATAGTATATCCAAATTGTGCATAACGAGAGTATTTTGCATAGTAGCTCGAGCACTCCAGATTGTAGGAACGTCCGTATCATCAAATCCAAACATTTGTGCATTCACTTCATCTAAGCCTAATTGAAAATCTAATAAAAGATTTTCTGTTGGAACAATCCCAAAGTCTATGCCTAAAGACATATTATTTGGTGTTATATCAGTTGAATGCCATTCAGCAAAAGGAAAAAAGTCGGCAAACTCAAAGCGATTGTTCCTTCTTGCTAAAAAAGCATTAAATGAAACGCCCGCCTTTAAAATATCATTTTGAAAACCAAATCTCTGATAGGTATTAAGAATTATCGAAGGAAAATCATCACCTTCGAAACCATAAAAGTAATCTTGGTTTTCATCGAGTGTAGGGTCTTGTATGTATGCATTTTTAAAATCATTTCCAGTTTTTATGTCTTTTTGATATGAACTTTGAACAGAAGGAATATTTGTAATTTGCCAATGAAGGTTAAAATAACTTCCAAAAGGAATATTCATTCTAACAAGATCTGTGTACGGTATTTCATTGTTAAAAAATATGGCATCTGCAAAAGGGTAGCCCATTTGGGTGTGTACTCTACCAATTAATAATTGTATATAAGGATTATCATAGTAGATGTATGCTTTCGATAAAAAATTGAGTTCGGCCTCTTTTAGATTTACGTTGTGCGAAATAAAATAATCATTATTAAAACGAGGTTGGAAAAATAAATTTGCGCCACCTCCAAGACCAATGCTATTGTAGTATTCTGCAGAAAGTTCAAATAGAGGAGGCATAGAAACATAGTTTTTTGTATAATCAATGGCATTGTCGTCACTATATTTGCTTGGAGATTCGATTGTTACCTCATCACTAAATAATTGCAGCGCCGGCTGTGCTATGAGAGAAAACTTTGCGCCGCTAAGATTTGTGTCAACAGTGTGTTCCGATTCAATGCTGTATGCAGCATCATTAATACTACCCGCTAATACAGGGCCTGCATAAAATGGAGGAATTCGACCCTTTTGGATGTATTCTTTGTGCAAGGATTCAACAGTACTATGTGAATAATCAATTACTTGCGTAAATGCCGACGAAAAAATACTAAGCAATATGCAAAGGCTCACACAAACTCTTTTTATCTTCATGGTACATCCTTTATAAACTAATTATATCATGGTTTTATCGAAATTGTAAATGGGAATTAAGGCTACAACACGGGAATCAATTTTGAATAGTTAATTAAATTTTGCCACAGATGGACAGGATGTAAAGGATGTTTTTTTGTGATGTAAAGGAAAAAAATACCATTATCCTGTTTAATCCTGTATATCAGCGGCAATAAAAACGACATTTTTGAATGAAAATTGAATTCCCTGAGTCTACAAACGTTACAAACAGTAACAGAAAATTTATCCAAAAAAAATACCGTTTTGCCCTTGACGGAACACATAGAATAGCGTTACAATTGTATGAGTGGACTCAGTGTATACCATTGTCGTGCCTGATAACGAAGTGTTAGTAAGGCTTTGTGGCAGTAATGATAGTAATATAGATCTCATCGAAGAACATCTCGGTGTAAAAGTATTTACCCGTGGGAATGAAATTTCAATTGATGAAAATGACGCTTCTGTTTGTGAGCAATTTAAGCACATCATTGATAGACTAATGGATGAGGTGCAATTTGGAAACAGTGCCGATACTCACCTAGTTCAATCTATATTAAATACAGGTTATAGAAATTTAAACTTATCTGAAAAAGAGCTTAAAGAATATTTTTCAAAGGCATGTATACATGTTCCAATGGGCAAGTGCAGTGTATACCCAAAAACACAAGGCCAAGCAGATTTAGTAAACAGTATGCGCACGAATGATATGGTGTTTTGTGTCGGACCTGCAGGTTCTGGAAAAACATTTTTAATGGTTGCAGAAGCTTTAAATCTTGTGCTACAGCGCAAAAAATCAAAAATAATTCTTACACGCCCAGTTGTGGAAGCTGGTGAGAGTTTGGGCTTTTTACCCGGTGATTTAGAGCAAAAAATAAGCCCTTATTTGCGCCCATTGTATGATGCTATGGAAATGCTCCTTCCTAGAGAACAGGTAAAAAAACTTGTTGATTCTGGAACAATAGAAATAGCCCCTCTTGCCTATATGCGGGGGCGCACCCTTAGCGATAGCGTAGTTATACTAGATGAAGCACAAAATACCACGCGTCAACAAATGAAAATGTTTTTAACGAGAATGGGTGAAAACTCAAAAGTATTTATAACAGGAGACTTAACACAACTTGATATTCCAAAACATGTCGAATCAGGATTAAAAGCTGCTGTTCGTATATTAAAAAGTATAGAGGAAATTAAGATTATTTATTTTAGCTCAGATGATGTAGTGAGAAATGCATTAGTTAAAAAAATAGTACAGGCGTATGAAGATAATGAATAGATTTATTAAAAATATAAAAGGCATATGGGAAAAAAATCTTGCTCACTTAAAAAAGAATAGTTCTTTTATCACTGTTTCACTTGTTACATTCTTATTAATGCTTGTAATCTCTCTGTTTGATGTTGTTACATCTCAAACCGTATTTTCGCTTTCACTGTCAGAATTTTCGGTAAACCAAATAGCCGATAGGACGATTATAGCAGAACAATCAATACAACCTATTGTTGAAGGTGAAGCGGGAAGCGAAGTGGCAAGCACTGAAACTGAGAGCGTAACAGCAATAGATGAAAGCCAAAAACCTATTGAAATAATTGAAGGTGAAGAAGTAATAAAAAAAGGTTTTCCTATTACTGAAGAGCAATATGAAAAGTTAAAAATAATGGCTGAGACACCTGCCTACGTTGACGTTAGAGCATTTGGCAATGCCTCTTTATTTTGGCTATTATTTATGTGTTTAGTGTTTTTTGTGTATTCTCCTGCAATACTTGGTAGGAATTTAAAGCTCAAAGAAGCACTATTTTTTGCTATATCTTTGGTTATAGTGTATGCAGTAGTGGTTTTTTCAAAAAAAACAGTAACATTCTCAGATCCATTTTCACTCAGTATCGTAATTCCAGCAACATTTTTTGTTATGCTTATTACGATTATGTTTGATGCAAAATTTGCGGCACTGTCTTCATTTTTGTTTTCATTTTGCGTATTATTTGCTTCTCAGTTTACGCTTCCTTTGTCTGTGTTTATTCTTTGTTCATGTTGTTTTTCAGTATTGATTGTACGAAAGGCAAATATACGAATAAAACTGACTCTTGTTGCAATTTCCTTGGCAATAGTTAATCCTATACTAATACTAATTATCGAAATTATTTTCGGTGCTCCCTTACATGGTGTTGTTATGAATACATTAGGTGTAGCAATTAATGGATTTGTATCAGGCATATGTCTATTAGGATTTTTAACGCCACTTGAATATATATGCAACACAGCCTCTGTTTTTAGACTTTTAGACTTATCTGATTTAAATAATCCTTTAATGCAAAGAATGTTACTTAATGCTCCTGGAACATATAATCACTCCATGTTGGTTGCAACTTTGGCAGAAACAGCATGTAATGAAATTGGAGCAAATGGTTTATTAGCAAGAGTAGGTGCTTATTACCATGATATTGGAAAAATAGAGCAACCTGAATATTTTGTTGAAAACCAACGAGCTGGAAATAAACATGATGAGTTAAACCCACGCCTTTCTGTTTCTGTTATTAGAAATCACGTAAAAAAGGGTGTTGAACGTTGCAATCAGCTACATCTTCCAAGTGAAGTTATTGACATTGTTTCTCAGCATCATGGTAACAGTACAATATACTATTTTTATAATGAAGCGAAAAAACTTGATTCAAAGATAAAAGAAGAAGATTTTTCATATATGGGAACAAGGCCAACTTCAAGAGAAGCAGCCGTTGTTATGATTTGCGATACAATTGAAGCTGCTTGCAGAACGCTTACAGACCCATCTGTATCAAGGCTTGAAAAGTTTATTAGAAAGCTTATTCTAGGAAAGTTTGAAACATCTCAAATGGATAATGCAAACCTCACATTCAATGACCTTAATAAAATTCAAGCAGCATTGGTAAACATCATGGCAGGTTACTATCATTCAAGAATCGAATACCCTAACCAAAATGATGAATCAGAAACGCCTGTTAATGTTCCTGAAAAGAAACTACGAAAAAAGAAGAAGAAAGAGGAATCAAATGGATAATAAAAAATGTGATATCTATGTTTCACATGAAGGAATAGAAGAACCAAAATGGATTTCTAGTGTGGAAACCTTTTTGCAAAAAATACTTGACGAACGCAAACATGATAACTGGGAGCTGTCGGTACTTTTTTGTTCTAACGAATACATAGCAAACTTAAATAAAGAGTACAGGCAAAAAGATGGGCCAACGGATGTATTATCCTTTGAACAAGGTGAAGAATACATCGATGATGACGGAAATTTGCAATATATCGCTGGAGATATAGCAATTAGTGTAGAATTTCTATATAATAATGCAAAAGATTTTGATGTTTTACCAGATGAAGAATTGAAGAGACTTTTAATTCATGGTATCCTACATCTTGAGGGATATGACCACGGCGACGCTCATATTGGCGAAGATACAAATGAAATGTTTGAAATACAGGAATGTTTATTAAAAACGTTCCAAGATTATAAAATTATAGGATGAAACAAATGGGTTTATTAAAACGTTTATTTTCTAAGGCGGTGAAGGAGGAACCTCACTCTAGTAGTCCCGATAGGGACACGCAAGAAAGTGAAAAAAGAGAAATGATTCGAGGTATCGAAGAACTTGCAGAGACATCTGTAAAAGAGGTTATGGTACCAAGAATTGATGTTGAGTTTTTATCAATAGCCATGTTACAAGATGAGCTATTAGAAAAAATTGCTGAAAGTGAGCATTCTCGCTTTCCAGTTTATTCAGAATCAATTGATAATGTAGTAGGCGTATTATACGTTAAAGATTTAATAAAGGCTTTTGCAAAAAAAGATGAAATTGATTTAGAGAAAATCATCAGAAAGGCTTTTTTTGTTCCAGAATCAAAAAGAATTGACTCATTATTACGTGAGTTCAAAAGGCGCCATGTGCATATAGCCATTGCCATCGATGAGTACGGTGGAATGTCTGGTATAGTTTGTATGGAAGATATAATCGAAGAAATCGTTGGAGATATCCAAGATGAATTTGATAATGAGAACGAAGATATTATTTCGGTTGGAGAAAACACATGGCTTTGTGATGCACGTGTTAATCTTGATGACTTAAATGAAGAAATTGAGTCAGAATTTCCAAACGAAGAGTTTGATACACTTGGTGGTTTTGTATTTGATTTATTTGGTAAAATTCCAGTAAAGTTTGAAAAAGAATCTTGGAACAACTATGACTTTATTATCCAAGATGTAGAAGGTCATAAAGTAAATCAAATAAAGGTTGTCAAACATCCTGAAATGGAGTCATAAACTCTACGTGAGTGCATGAATATAACACAGAACTTGGGAGGGTACCGTGTTAAAAAAAACAATAGTTTTTATATGCTGTTTTGTTCTTTTTTCGTATGCATACGGACAAACAGCATTGTCATTGTATGAACGAGGAAAAGATGCCCAAAACCGCGAGGACTGGTATTCGGCAACTGAGTTTTTTCTTGAAGCAGTAACAGCAAACCCTGCCTATGGGGAAGCATGGCTTTCCTTAGCAGAGTGTTCGTATGAATTGGACCAATATGATTTAGCACTGAGTTATGCAGAAAAGGCAAGTTACTATATCAAAAATCGGGTAGCAATTCCTAATCTCAAAGGCTTTTCGCTAATCGGCTTAGGTCGGTTAGAGGAAGCGCGACAGGTTTTTTTAGAAACATTAGCACATCAACCAAATGACATAGATGCTCGTTTTGGACTTGCACAACTTGACCTGTTTAACGGCAAGTTTACAGGGGCTGAAAACTACTTTCTTGATGCCCTAAAACGAGAATCATCAAACAAAAAAGCCTTATTGTCTTTAGCGCTTATAGCAGATGAAATGGGCGATATTGAAAAAGCCCAAAGCTATATTCGCCAAGCAATACGATATCACAATGATAGAGCCGATGTGTATTACTATGCAGGTTATTTAGCGGCAAAAGCAAATGAATTAGATGATGCAGAAGATTATATCAGAACTGCAATAGATTTAAATCCAAATTATATGATTGCATATAAAATGCTTGCAGATATTCTATTTGTTGATGGGAACTATACGGTGGCTATTGATATTTGTGATTATATTATAGCAGAAGAAAGAGATAGTCCCGAAGCATGGTATATAAAAGGTTTAGCAAATGCAGAGCTCGGCGAAACTGAAGCTGCATTATCTAGTTGGGAAATCGGCTTAAGGCTTGATCCTCAAGATGAAATAATGCGCGCCGCTTTTGAACTATTAATTCATGAAAAAACACAAATAGAAGATGAGCGTAGAGGGAAGTGGGCAGACTATCACTTAGAAAAAGCACATATTGCACAGCAAAAGTATCTTGCAAATGCCGCCTTGTACGAATACCAAAGAACACTTAGGCTAGATCCGCTTAATGTTGATGCAAGACTATCATTGGCAAACATTCTCTTGCAAGATGGTTATTCAGAATCATATTTATCGCAATTACAATTTTTACAAGCGCAAGGTTTGTCATCCCTTTCGGTTAATGATAGTATTGAAGCATATTCATCTGCCTTATCTAATACACTGCCGCAAAGATGGGGCGTAGATCCTTTTTACTTAGATAAAACAAGATGGACTATGGCTCTTTATCATTATGAAGATTTTATTTCACTCTATCATCAAAACATATTGTCAATAACGTCTGGGATGTTAGCCGATGTGTTTAATTCTAATCAGACAGTACGAGCAATAGCAAGTGAAACTCCAATAAATAGCTATGCACAAGCATTTAGGCTTTCAAGAGAGCAAGATTATGATTATTTTGCAATCTTAGATGTTGTAGAGGGTGAGCGTGATATTAGAGTGATGCTTGATTTATATGTTGCAGATACGGGAACAAAGGCATCATCTTGGGAAGTGTATCGAACTGGAAACGATCGCTATTCATCGGTATTACAAAAACTAAGAAATGATATTACTGCAACACTTCCAAAAATAGGTAAAATTATTGATAGACGAGGCACGACAATATTACTTGACGTGGGACTAAAAGATGGTGCTAGCGTTGATTCTGTATATGAAATTTACAAGGAAGATTATATTGGCATAATGGATAATGGCATAGGCTTAAAGTATGATGAAAGTGAAATGCTTGGAACTATTACACTTACACATGTTGGCGAAGATATTTCGCAAGGTGTATATGCTCAAAATGGCTTTTATGATTTGGTAAACATCGATGATGAGGTAATTCCGCAAATTGTTGTCGAAGGAGAAGTACCTCAAACAGAGCAAGACCAAGGTTCTGACTCCTCCAATACTAGCCCACCTGAGGTAAATATTGAAAACCAAACTTCGGTATTATACGAATTAATACAGTCAATACGATAATGATTAAGCGTTAAAAAATAAAGGGACTATGTAAACATAGTCTCTTTTTATTGCTACCAAACCACATTAATAAATTGTAAAGCGGTTTAAGGCTTCTTCTATCCATCTTTTTGAATAAACTGGATACAGTTTTTCTGAACGCTGAAGATGTGTAAGCGATGTTCTATAATCTTGCATAAAGTAGTATACTTGGCCGAGATAAAAATTTGCTCTTGCTGTTGTTTCTGAAGACCTATTAATCTGTAAAAATTTTAATAATTCTTGTTCAGATTGAACCCAGTTCTCTTGTTCAACAACTGATTGAACAATTAAAAAAAGTGTGTAGTCATCTCCAGTTGCATTGTCTCCATTTCTGTCTTCTTCAAGTATGTAGGGTGAAAATAAATCAAGGTTGTTTGAAGTAATAGACTCATCAGCTTGAAACGCTGAATCAATATTTGGAATAATATCAAGGTATGGTAAAGGCCTTTTTCGTAATGGTGCTTCAACACTTGCACTTATTTCCGTTGATGCATTTTGATATTCTAACGCTTGTTGAACATCTTGTGGTAATACCGTAACCTGCACTTTTTCTCGTGTAGTGGAGATGTCTGTTGCGTTTACAGAAGGAATAACTATATCATATAGTAATCCATTATTTGTGCGTGCAATTATTGCGTAGTAATATGATTTATAGTCATTAATTACATCAGTATAGTTTGTTTCATTTCGTGAAAGAGTTGCATAAGGCTCTAATTCAGAAAGGATAAGCGGTGTAATAATACTCCCGACATTTCTATATACTAAAAGTTCAGAAATAGTAGATGATACTTCATTTGAAATAGTCCATGTAATGCTGACAGTACCGCTTTCATTTGGCATTGAAGATTCGATATTTGTAACTATTGGGCGTGTGCTCTGTGCACTGCTTATTCCAGCAAAAAACATACACACAAATAATAAAACTGCTATTTTTTTCATACTAATCTCATTATAACATAAAATTAGTATTTGACAAGATGTAAACTTTCATTTATGCTATATTTATGTTTGTTTCTGTAGTTTTAGATCCAGGTGGAGTTGATTCTTCACGAGCAATAGTATCAATACTTACGCAATATGGTTTTATGAAGGTACAACGTGCATGTTGGGAAAACCCTTCTTTATCCGAAGGACAGATTATAAAAATAAAAAAAGATCTGGACAGGGTAACCGATTATTATGATAGGCTTAGAATGTACCAATATCCTGTAAATGGCTTAATGGCAATTACGGAATTAAGTAAAAAGAAGTGGAAGCGCTGTATGCTTAGACCACCTAAGGACAAATAGAGTAATACCAATTGCATCAAAAGATTCCCCTTGTTGGGATACACTATAAGAGGTTTTTATGTTAGATGAAATTAAAGCTCCTATTGCAGCGCTAAAGGCTGATATTTTAGATGTTTGGGGGCGTCTTTGACTCTGCTTCAATTGAAAAAAAGATAGCAGAAAAAGAAGCAGTAAGTGCCCATCCTGATTTTTGGGCAGACCCATCAAAAGCCGAAAAAGTACTTTCCGAAATTAAAATGTTAAAAAATCGCATTGAGCCATGGAAAGAACTTATTGCTAATATGGAAAATATTGATGCTCTTTATGAGCTCTTAGATGAATCACACGATATTGAATTAGAAGAGGAAATAAAGACACTTTTTTCTTCGTCGCAAGAGAGCTTTGAAAAATTGAGTATTCTCAATTTGCTTTCTGATGAAGTTGACAAAAATAATGCTTTTTTAACAATACACTCAGGAGCTGGTGGCACGGAGGCTTGTGATTGGGCTCAAATGCTTTGCCGCATGTATACTCGATATGCAGAAAGGCGTGGTTACAAAGTTGATGTCGTTGACATGCTTGAAGCAGAAGGTGGAATTAAATCGGTTACTCTTCAAATTTCTGGAGACTACGTGTATGGATATTTAAAATCCGAGGCAGGGGTGCATCGTTTGGTGCGCATAAGTCCTTTTGATTCAAATGCTCGCCGGCACACATCTTTTTCTTCTGTATACGTTTTTCCCGTTCTCGATGATAGCATTGAAGTTGATATTAGACAAGAGGATTTAAAAATTGATACATATCGTGCAGGTGGAGCAGGGGGGCAACACGTAAATAAAACCGACTCTGCCGTTCGTATTACACATATTCCCACCGGTATTGTTGTTGCGTGCCAAACAGAGCGAAGTCAAACAATGAATAAGGCTACTTGTATGAGCATGTTAAAAGCCAGACTATATGAGCATATTAGAGCAGAAAAAGAAAAAGAAAACTCAAAGTTTGCGCAAGAGAAAAAAGACATTGCATGGGGAAGTCAAATTCGCTCCTATGTGTTTCAACCCTATACAATGGTTAAAGACCTTAGAACTCGTTTTGAAACGGGCAATATTCAAGCTGTTATGGACGGCTCAATCGAACAATTTATCGAAGCATATCTAGCAGCAAAGTGGAAAGGCCTACCAATGGGAGAAGCAGAGGAATGATCGTGCATGTAACTCGCATACACAAGAATAGACTATTATTGTTGCTTATGCTAGTATGCTCAGGTTTTTTTCTTTATGCAAATGAAACAGAGCAGTGGATTGTTGCGGCATCAGAATTTCAATCAAACAAAGAAAATGACTCTCTTTCACAGGTTATACCTCTGTATATATTACAAAATATACCACAAGAAATGAAAAGAAGTGTTTCTTCACAGGAACAATTTAGGATTGATGAAAAAGAAATCAACAGCCAGATGCGAAGTGTTTACGAAGATTTGCAAAGTACACAATTAGAAAGGGATTCACTTATTATTACGAGTAGTGATGAGTCTAACTATGCTAATGTACAAAAGGATCTAGAAAGCGAAATAGATAGCCTTTTACAAGATATCCACGAATATGAAAACGAAAAAATGCTCCTATCTCAAAAAAATTTTGGAACAGTTGAAAAACTCATTGTTCCTTGGAACGATACCGTAGACGACCTGTACAGTGTCCCAGAAAATGAAGTATTTTTTAATCCTAGTGATATTAATGCCCTTGTATCAGGAAGCATAACACATGCTGATTCTTTTATATCTGTGAGTGTGTATATAACTCTGTATCCAGGTAAGGTTATCGAATTAGAATTAAAAGAAGTTGACAGTGCCTTATCAATTCAAAATATGTTGCAACGTGTATCTGAAAAAATTAATACATTTTTGTCAAATAAAGAAGAAGTAGAAATTCACTTTATGATTGAACCTTCTGAGATACAAGCGCAAAGCAGTATACACATTTATGGGAACATTTTAAAATTTGATGATGAACAAGAATACGCAAGTATAAAAGTCCCTGCAGGTATTCATGAGTTTTACGTTGAAAGCCCAGGGTACGAAGGATTGGCTGTTACGTATTCTTTTACCAACCAGAAAACGTTTAGTGTTACTATACAGCCAAAGGCGAAAAGCGTGCAAAACGTTTCCTTTTCAATTCCGTCTCAAAATGGTGAACTTTTTATAAATACTCAAAAAATGATACAGAACCAAGCCGACCAAGAAGAAACAACACAGGGGATTGTAACAGTAAATGGACTTCCAGCCCTTGGAGAATACGTTAATGATGCTGGCGTAAAAACATGGTTTTTATTGCAGGGAGCACAGGAAAATTTTCTTAGCGAGAGCACAGCAAAACAAACATATTCTTTTGAACCCAATACAAAAAATTTGGGTGAAATCATTGAAAAGAATAGAAAAAGAATGTATAATTCATATGCAGCACTCATAGTTTCCCTTCCTTTGTATTTTATAGCAAATGGACAATACCTTAATGAATACAATTCATGGGCAAGTGGAAAATCAGATGGTGAGCATCTTAGCAGCTGGACAACAGCACGCTATGTAACCATGGGTGTATCTATAGGACTAGGAATAAACTTTTTAGTGCAATTAGGCTTATATATTCATTCGGCAAACGCCATTTTGCCTGAAGAAGTTGAAATAACAAAGTAAAAAAGGAAGACACTATGGCTCGTATAACTTTTTCCCAAAAAATAAAATCGCTTTTTTCAGGTGGAGTTTCTACTGATGATGATTTTTTTGAAACACTTGCAGATTCATTGGTCGAAGGTGATGTAGGTGCAAAAATTGCTTTTGAAATAGTTGAAGAATTAGAACGACAGTGCAAAAAAAATAAATATACCGAAGAACACGATATACGAGGTGAATTAAAAAGAATTTTGTGCTCGTATGCAAAAAGTGTTGAGTTAACAGGTAATCCTTCAGATACAAATATATTTTTAGTGCTTGGTGTAAATGGTGTTGGGAAAACGACTTCGGTTGCAAAAATGGCCTCTTTTTTCCAAAAAACCGGAAAATACAATGTTTTGATGGCCGCAGCAGATACCTTTAGAGCGGCTGCTATAGAACAGTTAAGTATTCATGGTGAAAGGCTTGGTGTTAGAGTTGTTGCCCATCAGCATGGAGCGGACCCGTCTGCTGTTGTATTTGATGCAGCAGAATCAATTAGTGCAAAAGACGGTGGAATAGTTCTTGCAGATACAGCTGGCCGTCTTCATAATAAAGAAAACCTAGTACGCGAATTACAAAAAATCGATCGTGTCGCTGCCTCAAAAGCAAGCGAAGGATGTTATAAAAAAATCCTTGTGCTTGATGCCACAACAGGTCAAAATGCGTTTCGTCAAGCAGAAGTTTTTCATGAAGCAGTAGGTGTGGATTGTGTTATATTAACAAAGTACGATTCAAGCGCAAAAGGTGGAGTTGCATTTTCTTTGGGGAAAGAACTAGGCATACCAATAGCTTTTGTAGGCTTTGGTGAAACATACAACGATATTGCAACTTTTAATGTAGAGCAATATGTTAATGAGTTTATGGGTAATTAGTACATGAAGTATCATATCGCAACTATCGTAATACTATGTGTTCTCATGAGCGCGTATGCTCAAGAGGAACATACAGCCCTCACATCTACAGGAAGAATGCGATACTTTGAATCAGAAAATGAAAATGTGTTAGTAGGACACGATTACGCTACCTTTGTTAGAGTTAGTAACGGTGATATTACACAAAAGAAGTATGATGATAATCAGCGCCTTGTGAGTGAAATACGTTGGCTTGAAAATGCAGAAAATCCTACAAAAATTATAGCATACACGTATAAAGGAAAAAACCCTTATATACAATCTAAAATGGTGGATGATTTTTCTTTAAATGAGAGAACACTTGAATCATTTGATGATGAAGGAAAGATTATAAAAAAGGAAGTTTATTCTCTTTCGATAAGTGATACAAATGAAATTGATGATTCACAAACAAAACGTATAGCAATAGAATCCTTTAAGTACGATGAAAAAAACAGGCTCATTGAAGAAAAAATTGTATACGATGACGATATAAAAAACAATAAAGAAATCATATACGAATATATGCTTGGCGAAGAAAGCCCAGATTTGTATGAATATAGCGGACAGGAATTAAAAAAATCAATAGTCTATTCTTCTTCAAAAGATTGGATTGAAACAACTTTTTTTTCAAATTCCTTATCGGTACAAACAGTGTATACACAAAATATACCTTCAGCGGAAATTGTATATGAAAACAATATTAAAATACGAGAACGTATATTATGAAAATACCTAATAAACTTGCTTGGATGACATTTGTTTCTAGGCGTTTTGCCCGCGTTGACAGTAGAGGAAGAAGTGCTCTAACGTCATATCTTTCTTCTCTTGGAATAGCCTTTGGTGTAATGACACTTATTGTCGTAATGGCCGTTATGAACGGATTTCAATTGGGTTATATCGAAAGTATTTTAGAAATTAGCTCATATCACGCACGTGCCGAAGTGAGCACGAGTGAAATGGGTATACAATTTGAAAAAATAGCACAAGAGAACTCTCTTGTGCGTTCAATAAATCCGTTTTATGAAGCACAAGCTTTGGTTGTTGGAAATGGCTCTAGACAACAAGCGGCTATGTTGCGCTTTGTTTCTGATGATACTATGGATAGAGACGAAGGATTTTCTTCCCAGGTTTCTCTCTTAGCGGGCGATTTTTTGTTGGAAGAAAACACAACAGTCATTGGCGCTTCTTTGGCAAGGTCTCTCGGCGTGTCGGTAGGTGATTCTGTTAATATTTTAGCAGTGTCTGGATCTTCTGAAACTGACTTATTATCTGAAACAAGGATTTATAGGGTGTCTGGGATTTTTACTTCGGATTATACCGAAATAAATAGTTCTTTTATGTTTTTTTCGCTTGAATCAGCTCAGGAGATGCTTGGCTCTCACGCAAAACCATTGTATGGTATTAAACTGCATAATTCAGAAACTGACCACCTTTTCTTAGCTGAAATGGCACAACTCCTTGACGAACAAGGGATACACAGTGAGATTGAACTCGAATCTTGGAGAAGCTATAATAGAGCCTTTTTTGGAGCTCTTCGTGTAGAAAAAATCCTATTAATGTTATTAGTATTTATGATTTTTATTGTTGTTGGTGTAAACATCTTTAATAGTATGCGAAGGATGGTGTTTGAAAGAAGAGAGGAAATAGCAGTGCTAACAGCACTCGGTTCAACATCATCAAATATACAAGCAATCTTTATTTTCAGAGGGCTCCTTATTGGCCTTACAGGGGCATTAAGCGGGTTATTATTGGGAATTGTAATAAGTTTAAATATGGACACTGTTTTTGTTATTATCTCTAAAGTTACTTTTTATGTGCAATACTTTTTTGTGTTTATTTTTAATTCAGCCAATGTATATTTGGTAAGCGAAAATCCTATGTTTTTATTCTATGCAAGGATACCCACAAGAATGGATGTAGTCGAAACAACGCTCATAACACTATTTGGTTTGTTGTCAGCTCTTTGTGCAAGTTGGATTGCGAGTAGAAGAATATTAAAGTTATTTGCAGCGGAGGTGCTACGATATGAATAAAGAATTAATTAAAATTGAAGGACTTGAAAAAACATACACAGATGCAATACAATCTCTCACAATATTGCATGAACTCGATATGTCAATTGCCCAAGGAAGCAAGGTAATTATTTTAGGGGAAAGTGGTTGTGGAAAAAGTACTCTTCTAAATATTATTGCGGGGCTCGATAAAGCTACAAAAGGCACGGTTCAAGTTGGTGAGTATACTATTTCAAATATGGTAGAAAAAGAGCTTTCTGAGTATCGCTCAAAATTTCTTGGGCTTATTTTTCAATTTCACTATTTATTAAAAGATTTTACCGCCTTGGAAAACGTGTTTTTACCACTATACATGAGCGGTGAAAGTAAAAAAAATGCAATAGAAAAAGCAAAAATTCTTTTATGCGATGTTGGCTTAGAACAGAGAATGAATCACTTGCCGTCTCAACTTTCAGGTGGCGAGCGCCAACGTGCCGCAGTTGCTCGCTCCCTTATTCATGACCCACATTTAATACTTGCAGATGAGCCAACTGGAAACTTAGATCCAGAAAATGCTAAGCTTATCGGCGATATGTTGTTTTCGCTTGTAGAAAAGTATAATAAAACACTTCTTTTGGTAACGCACGAAATGTCTTTGTGTGAACGAGGTGATGTTCGATATAGGATTAAAGAGGGGCGATTACAGTATGACATTTAAATCCTCTCTTTTGTATGCTGTGCGACTTTTAGTGCCTCAAAAGAAATCATCTTCAAACGGTAGAAAAAGCCTTTTTGGCGCAATGCTTGGAATAGCGTTGAGTATTGTCCCTTTAGTGGTAGTACTCGTTGTTGCAGATGGCATGATTGAAGGAATAACAGGGAGAATAATCGGACTTTCGAGTTATCACTTGCAAATAGTACAAAATACTTCAAAGAGTATTAGTGTCGCCGAGCATATTAACTTATTAGAAACTATTGCAAATGAGGTTGACTCTATTGAAGGGGTAAGGGGCACGTTTATAGAGAGACAAGGAGTTGCCCTTGCGGTTGGAAGTAAGGGAAGAACAGGTGCGACAGTCAGAGCTGTAGAAGAAAGCATTTTTATTGAAAACGGGGATTTTCAAAAGTATATACAAGTTATTGAAGGCAGTGCATCTTTCCCAACTCAAAATAGCGTTGTAATTGGAAAAAAAATTGCAGAAATTTTAGAAATACACGTAGGTGATACTTTTCGCCTCATGACAACACAAACTTTACCAAATGGAGCCATAATTCCTAAAATCTTTACAGGGACAGTTTCAGGAATTATATCTTCAGGCTATGAAGAAATAGATGCACTATGGGTATTTTTGCCATTACAAGCTGGGTTTTCCTATTTAGCTTCTGCTTCTTCACAAATAAAAATTGGTATAGAAACGCAAGATCCATTTAGTAGTGATTTAACGAGAATTACGGTAAAAGCGCTTGATGCTCTTGAGCCAGGCTTTGTGCTATATAGATGGAGCGATGTAAACACTTCTCAATATGAAAATTATGCATCTACAAAAATGTTGTTAATGTTAATCATGTTTTTGATATTACTTATTGCAGCGGTAAACATTTCTGCTGCCTTAATTATGATTGCGCTTGAAAGACAAAAAGAAATAGCTATATTAAAAAGTATGGGTGCTTCTTCTAAAGGCATCGTTATATCGTTTTTAATTACTGGAGTGTTGTGTGCGCTTGGGGGATTAGTTATTGGCATACCATTAGGAATCATTTTTGGGATGAATTTTAATGAAATATTGCATTTTTGTGAAAATTTTTTCAACGAAACGGCAAAACTGTGGTATTATATAAGTAGTGGTTTTGAATATGTCCCAGTGTCATTTCTTAATCCCGCATACTATTTGGAAACAATTCCTGTAGCTGTCCCCACAGTTGATCTTATATATATCGCTGCTGGAACTATTGTGCTATCTGTTTTGGTTTCAATAGTGCCGGCACTACGCGCGGGCAATGAGCGCCCACTTGAAATATTGCGAAAAATGTAGTGCTCGTTACAAAATGTCTCTTAGAGGCGTCAAGTTGTTTTTGCAATTGAAAACATTGTAATTGCAAAGACACTATCAACAACGTGGAATGCTTTATCACTAAGTTATTCCCAGGGGTTTACTATGATTTGTAATATGTGTAATGAGCGAGACGCAGTTCTCTTAGTACAACAAGTCACGTTCGGAGGAAAAAAGGAAGTTCACCTTTGTCCTCGATGTGCAAAAGATCGCGGAATTGATGTTGGTGCTGATAAAATCGGTCCATCAATTGAAAATTTAATTAGTTCAATAACAGTAACAAAAAAAGCGTGTTATGTGTGTGGAAAAAACTTAGAAGATATTCAAAAGTCAGGCCTTGTGGGCTGTGCTGAATGCTATGTTGCTTTTTCCGATGAGATACAAGTGATCTTAGAAAGCAAAGGTATAGACACACCCTACACAGGCTCTATGCCAAATAAACTAGAACATTTTAGATCTATACTTACTGATCGAATCGAAATTCAAAAAAAATTGGATAATTCAGTTGCTCATGAGGAATTTGAAAAAGCTGCCATGTACAGGGATTTTTTAAGAACTCTAGAGAAAACAGCAATATCAGATGCTGATGCTGAAGGAGATTTTTTTGACAAATGAATTTGGTAATGCATGGTATAACTCAGAAGGTCCTGAAAATGATGTTGTTCTTTCTACAAGAGTACGACTAGCTAGAAATTTAGCAAATTTTCCTTTTACAACTCGTTTCACCCATGACGATGGCATGAGAGTTCAAACACTCGTATTTGATGCATTTTCTCAACTCGAGAATGCAGAGGAATATCAAGCTTTGAGCGTAAAAAAACTTGATGATTTAGGGCAAAAAATACTTTTAGAGCGTGGTGTGCTTTCATCAGATTATGTAAAGAGCCCCGTAGCAGGAATTGTTGTTCGCTCAGATGGTAGACTTATGTGCAATGTAAACGTTGACGACCATATACAAATTGCGGCATTTTGCTCGGGATTTGATGCTAACGATGTCTACACCATTGCACAATCTGTGGATGCTGATATACAAAATATTCTTCAAATAGCCGCATCTGTAAAATATGGATATTTAACGTGTAAATTGGAAAATTTAGGAACAGGTATAAAGTTATCAGTATATACGCATCTTCCTTCTTTAGCGCAATGTAATCATGAAAAAAAATATTTATCAAGTTTGTTTTCAAGTATAGAAGCAAAGGGTTTTTCGGTTATTCCCATATTCGGGCTATCACTTAATAACGATGATTCTTTTTCAAATGCTTTAGGAAATTGCTACCAAATTAGCACAACCTTGTGTTTTACAGGAACCGAAGAAGATCAGCTCAATGAATTTTGTTCAATGGTAAAGAGTGTTATTCAAAGTGAGCGACTTCAAAGGGAAATACTTTGTGACACGAGGCCCACATTAATTAGAGATTCTGTATACAAAGCCTTGGCTACTGTTAAGTATTCACGACTTTTAACAGAGCGAGAAGGCTTGGACTTGCTTTTTAGATTAAAATGGGGCAAGGATGCAGGAATTTTGCGTGGTATTGATGATTTTCAGCTTTCTAGTTTGTTATATAGAATACGAGAAGGGCATATTTCTTTTATTAACAAAACAGAGCGATTTAAGTTTGAAAAAGATGTTAATACGCAAGAGATGCAAACTGAACGGCTTCGTGCCCTAATTATGCTAGAATCAATAGAGAATATTCAAATAATTTCGTAACTATTTGTTTTGTCAGTTGTTTACTATATAGATGGTGTTTATATAATAGCAGAAGTTTTTTTTTACTGTCGATGAGAGATTTATACTATTACGTGAAACTTAATTTACATGTTCACGAGATTTTTGGCTGTTTCCATCATCTGAGAAGCGTCACTGTTTTGATGTCTTCATAGGAGACAATATGATAAAAGGTCTTTCGCCTCGAGCACAAAAGCTTTTAATGGTTCTTGCACAGGATGAAGCAAAGCAAATAGGCTCAGAGCAATTATTACCTGAACATCTAATACTAGCACTTGTGAAAAGCGCAGATTCTGTGGGATATGCCGTATTACAATACTTAAAAATTAATGTTCTGGCTTTGAGGATAGCACTGGAAAAAAGTTTCCCCCAAAGTTCTTCTCACTCTACTTTTTCAGAATTATTACGTTCAAGGAGACTACAAGTCTTTTTAGATGTATCACTTGAAGAATCGAAGATGCTGAAACGGGAATATGTTGGAACTGAACACTTCCTTTTAGCAGCTGTAAGGGAAGAGCAAAGTGCAACAAGCCAATTTATTAAAATGCTTGGATTGAACATTAATGATATTCGAAAAGCAGTAGAAATTGTTGTTGTACAGGTATTATCATCGGCTGTCGATTCACGTCCTGTTTCTTCTAATACTCGATCACCGAATACTAGTCATTCTAAACAGCCAAATAATCCTTCTCTTATAGAGGAGTATGGACGAGATTTAACAAAAAAAGCAATAGAAGGTTCTTTGGATCCTGTTATCGGTCGAAAAAAAGAAGTAAAAAGAGTTATACAGATTCTTTCTAGGAGGAGTAAAAATAATCCTATTTTAATCGGTGAGCCAGGAGTAGGTAAAACTGCAATTGCAGAGTCTCTCGCTCAAAGCATAGTAGATGAAACTGTTCCTTCAAATTTATTAGGAAAACGTATTATTATGCTCGACTTAGCATCTGTTATTGCAGGCACAAAGTATCGAGGTGAATTTGAAGACCGCCTAAAACGTATCATGAAAGAAATACGCGAGAAAAAAAATATCATTTTATTTATTGATGAGCTTCATACTATAATTGGAGCTGGCGGTTCTGAAGGCTCTATGGATGCTTCAAATATGATAAAGCCTGCACTGTCTAGAGGAGAGTTGCAATGCATTGGAGCAACTACAATTAAGGAATATCGAAAATATTTTGAAAAAGACTCTGCTCTTGAAAGGAGATTTCAAGTTGTTCAAATTGGTGAGCCTTCAGATGAAGAAACGCTCACTATTCTAGAAGGTATAAAAAATAGATACGAAGAATTTCATGGTGTATACTATGATAACGATGTGCTTGATGCTATAGTGAGGTATTCCACAAGGTACATTACTGAAAGATTTTTACCAGACAAAGCCATTGACTTATTAGATGAAGCTGGCGCTATGAAAAAGGTGAGCGAAGACATTCTACCCGCTGAAATAATGGATATTCAAGATAGAATTAGCTTGCTTACAATTGAAAAACAACAAGTTATTCATACTCAAAATTATGAAAGTGCAGCACTTGTACGCGATGAGCTTCGAAACTTAAAAGATGAGCATGCTCATTTGATGAGGCAGTGGGAAGCTGAAAGTGGAAAAAACAAAGTAACGCTTAAAGATGTGTGTGCAGTGATTTCTGTTATCACAGAGATTCCTATTGAGCAATTAAATGAAGATGAAACATCACGTTTAATGAGTATGGAAGATGAAATACATAAAACAGTAGTTAGCCAACATGAGGCAATAAAACTTGTTTCATCAGCAGTGAGACGTTCGAGAGCAGGTGTATCTTCGCTTAAGCGCCCACTTGGTTCGTTTATATTTTTAGGTCCAACTGGCGTCGGGAAAACATTGTTAGCAAAAACATTAGCAAAATTCTTGTTTGGCTCAGAAGATGCTCTTGTTCGCATTGATATGAGTGACTACATGGAAAAACATAATTCAAGTCGTTTAGTTGGCGCTCCTCCTGGATATGTGGGTTATGAAGAGGGTGGTATACTTACTGAAAAAATTAGACGAAGACCATATTCAGTAATTTTACTTGATGAAATAGAAAAAGCGCATCCTGATGTATTTAATCTTCTGTTACAAGTGCTTGAAGAAGGTGAACTACGTGATAGTTTAGGCCATGTGGTTAATTTTAGAAACACTGTGATAATTATGACAAGCAATGCTGGTATCCGTCAAATTTCAAATGAAAACAAACTTGGATTTGTTTCAGGTGATGATGTGATTATGGATTATGAAAACATAAAAGCGGATGCCCTCAATGAGTTAAAGAGAGTTATGAGCCCTGAATTGATAAATAGAATTGACGATTCAGTAGTGTTTGCACCATTATCAAAAAAAGAAGTTGCTGAGATATTAGATTTACAAATTGCTGAGTTTGCAGAAAGATTACTCGAGCAAAATATTGCCATTAAGATTACTCAAAAAGCAAAAGCGTACTTGGTAGAAAATGGTTATATTCCTCAATACGGTGCTCGTCCCATGAGGCGTTTGATTCAAAAGGAAATCGAAGACAAACTAGCTATGAAAATTATTTGCGGAGAATGCCAAAATGGGGACTCTGTTGTTGTTGAATGTAAGTCATATAAAAATCAAAAGAGCACGCATATAAAAATTGTAAAAAATGCATTCTGCCTTGAGGAATCTAATGAACTCTTAGTTTTGTCGGAAGCACCTGCAGTATAATACTTACCATTCAGATTTTGCAGAAAGGAATGCATCTTGTGAGTTTTCTATTGTTTTTTCAGAAACGCAGTATGCTAAGCGGAACCAACCCTTGCAGCCAAAGCCTGTTCCTGGGGCTGCAAGGATATTGTATTTTTTTAAGTGGTCACAAAAGGCAAAATCATCATCGGTACAGTTCTTGTGAATATCTTTTTGCGGGGTAGGCACTTTACAAAATAAATAGAATGCTCCTTCTGGCTCTACAAAATCGATTTGAGCATTTTTTACTATTTGAGAAATCATATTGCATCGTTTTTCATATTGTGAATAATCAACTGGAGCATTCCAAGCTTTTGTTACAACCTTTTGAAAAAAAGCAGGAGCGTTTACATAACCGAGTGTTCTATTAGTAAAAGTACATGCTGCAATAAGCTCTTGTACATCAGGACAACGTGGATTTACCGCTATATAACCAATACGCTCGCCTGGCAAACTAAGATTTTTAGCAAAAGAGCTTACTATAATTGAATAATCGTATAATGGAAATATCGACGGTACAGCCTTGTTTCCAAATACTATTTCTCTATATGGCTCATCGCATACTATGTATGGATAACGACCTGTATTATCACCGTGTTTTTTTAAAGTAGCAATGAGTAACTCAATATTTTTTTGAGTATAAATTTTTCCAGATGGATTATTGGGTGAGTTAATAAGTACTGCAGCAACGTTGTGCTCTTGTAATGCCATTTCGAAATTTTCTACACTAATGGAAAGATCTTCATTTGCTGCAACAGGGATGAGTGTTCCCCCATGGTTTTTTGTATAATGTGTGTATTCTGGAAAAAAAGGTACTGAGACAAGCACTGTATCTTCAGGATTTAGTATTGCCTTTAAAACGGCGTTTAATGCTCCTGCCGCTCCTACGGTAAGGATGGTATGATCGCTTGTGAGCGATTTATCACCAGTTAAACCTTGCTCTTGTGATACTTTTTTTGCCATTGCACTTCTTGCTTCGAGGTAACCGGCATTGGGCATATAGGAATGCTTTCCCTGTGATGATTCGCTTGCTATTTCTATTATTGCATTTTTAACTTCTTGAGGAGGTTCTAAGTCGGGGTTTCCGAGACTGAAATCGAACACCTTATCTTCGCCATATTGTTTTTTTAGCTGAATACCTGCTTCGAACATTGCCCGAATTACTCCAGCTCCTTTTGAATGAATTGTTTCCTGTATATGTTTTGCTATTGCCATGTGAACCTCTTACGAGAGTATAGCACAGAATTAGGCTCGTTGCAATATTTTTAAAAATAAACTTTTTGCAAAAAATGAGCCTTTGATATATAGTTTTTATTTTATATATATGATATAATTTAGAAATTCTGGGTAAAAATTTAATTCTAAGTTATAGAGGAAAGGCTTTGAAAAAAATAATTTATGAGATAATGATACTCCTCATTATTATCTGTGCCACATTATCGTTTTCAGTTGCATATATTTATCAGGCCGAAACAGCTAAAGACAAGTTTAATCAAAATTCTGCATACAAAGTGTCTCAAATTGCGCAAAAAATTAATGAAAACAAAGACTTGATTCTTACCATGGAAAATGACTTAAAGAAAGAATATCTCGTAAAGGCTCGAAGCGTTTCTTTGTTTTTAGAAAATGATAGGAATATTATTTATAATCAAGAAATACTGAAAAATTATATGGATTTGTTATCTTTTGATGAAATCCATTTTTTTGATGAAACAGGAACTATTTTTGCAGGAACACATCCAGAATATTATGGGTTTTCATTTGAATCGGGAGAGCAGATGGCCTTTTTTGCTCCTTTGCTAGACGACAGAAATCTTGAGCTTGCACAGGATGTAGCACCAAATACTGCAGAAGAAAAATTGGTACAATATGTAGCTGTCTGGAATGAATCAAAAGATATGATTGTACAAATTGGACATGAGCCGAAGCATTTAATAAAAGCATTAGAATCTACAGAACTTTCCTACCTTCTTCCACTTATGATTGATGATGCAGATACAACATTTATAGTTTACGATAATGATACACTTGAAATTGTAACAGCTACAGAAACCGAATATATTGGAAAAAGAATTGATACAATTGATTATAGTATTGTTTCTAACGATGTAGTAAAGGTAGATGGCGTAAGGATCTATAACTACTCTAGCGTAATTGATGACATTACGCTCGTAATGAATATTGCCGAAAGTGTTTTATATGATGGAGTTCTTGCCTCAGCTTCCGTAACGACGCTTATAGTTGTTCTTATTACCCTTACTCTTATGATTGTGATTATTGTGTTATTAAACTCAATAATAATTAATCCAATCATTATGCTAATTAAAGAAATGGAAAAAATAGGTAAGGGCAACCTTAATATAGAGTTAGATATCAAAGAAACACCTGAGTTTAAATCACTGAGCCATAGCATAAATCAAATGATAAAGAATTTGCTTGAATATGATATTCATACAACAAAACTCTTTCAAAGTATTACAATTCCAATTGCTATGTTTGAATATTCAAACGAACAAAATGAAGTAAAAGCTACAGGAAAACTAGCGGAGATTTTGCCTGTTTCACTTGATGAGGCGTACGAAATATTAAGAGACCAACGTCTTTTTGCAAATATTATTAGGGAAATGCAAACCAATAAACTTGATGGTGAAGATGATATATTTATCATAGAAGATGGTATAAAATCAAGGCTTTTAAAAATTCAAATTTATAAAGAAGATAATAAAGAGTGGGGCTTTATTGTTGATATGACAAGCGAACTCCAAAATCAAGAACAAATAAGACGTGAACGTGATACAGACTTATTAACAGGACTTAGCTCTCGTAGATGCTTTCTTGAAAAAATGCAAGCACTCCTCGATTCGGATGAGGATTTTGGAGTTTTAGCGGTGGTGATGCTTGATTTGGATAACTTAAAATACGTCAATGATACATTTGGCCATGAAAGTGGAGATACCTTAATACTAACTGCTGCTAACCTTATAAAGGGTTATTCTTGCAGAAAAAAAATACTTGCTCGTATAGGTGGTGATGAATTTGTCATTGTTTCTTATGGTTCTGAGACAAAGGATGAAATTAGAGCGTCGTTAGACTTATTCCAAAAAGCTGTATCCGAAACATCTATTACTGTTACAGATGGAAAATCAGTTCCAGTGAGTATTTCTGTAGGCTATACATTTTATGGAGATTATGGAACTAATCAGGGTGATTTGCTTAGAGCTGCAGACGAAGCAATGTATAAAGTAAAGAGAACCAAAAAGGGTAGTATAGCAGAATACTCTCCTGAGTCTATTTCTCTTTAGGGTATAGTATTCTTAAGTACGGTAAAATTTTTTGATGAAAGTATTTTCTTGGGATGACATTCAAAACTCACAAACAGCAGGGTCTCCTTGTTACGATTATTTTACTAGCTCTGCAGTGACAATTGGTGGCTTCGATGGCCCTCATGTGGGTCATAAAGCTTTATGCGATAGAGTCTTGACCTATGCAAAACAACATTCCAAACAAGCAGGAATAATAACATTTGCACATTCTCCAAGGATGCTCAAAGAAAAAAACAATTATGCAGGTGATATATCTACACTTCGTCTTCGCTTAAAAACATTTGAAAAATGGGGCTTTGACTTCGTTGTGGTCATTGACTTTTCTAAGAATTTCAGTAAAATAGAGGGAGCTGTATTTTTGCACACTTTAGCCGAACATTGTGCTATGCAATTTTTAACGGTTGGGGAAGGTTTTCGATGTGGTTATAAGGGTGAAACCGACACAGCACATATTGAGAGCTTTGCAAGGGATAACAATATTACGTTTGTACTTGCACCACTCATCCATGTATCTATGCATAATATAAGTTCTTCGATTATACGGCAACACATTGTTTTAGGTCGACTTTCAAAGTCTAAGGACTTGCTAAGTGTACCTTACACACTTGACTTACATAATATATCGTTTGATATTGAAAA
>CAYJPS010000031.1:0-25022 GCA_964372135.1 uncultured Treponemataceae bacterium
CTATTCCCGTTTCTCTTGTAGTAACACTTGGAATAATGTACTTTATGGGTTTAACGCTCAATTTAATGACTCTTGCAGGACTTGCGCTTGGGGTAGGTATGCTTGTGGATAACTCTATTGTTATTTTGGAAAACATTTATAGCTATCGCGAACGTGGGGCAAAGGCAACTGTTGCAGCAATATTAGGATCGCAAGAAATGACGAGCGCTATAGTTTCAAGTACACTTACAACAATTTGTGTATTTCTTCCTTTAATTATGTTTTCAGCAGAGCTTGAAGTAATTGGACAGATGTTTTCAGGCCTAACCTTTACCATTGTATTTTCACTGTTATGTAGTTTAATTGTTGCCGTTTTGCTTGTTCCAGTACTTGCCTCAAAATACTTAAAGCTTGAACGTGCAGCAGAATTACAGCGTGTTGGTTTTGCTGGAAAAGTAGATAGGGCCTTAGGTTCTCTGTTTGAACGATTAGACAATGCATATGCTCGAGCTGTGCGAAAAGTTCTCAAAAGGAAAGCTCTCTTAATAATAACCATTATTGTCCTTTTCATTGGAAGCCTTGTACTTATTCCTGTAGTAGGTTTTGAGTTTATGCCATCAGAAGCATCGACTACAGTTACCTTAAACCTCGAAATGCCAAAAGGTACGAGGTTAGAAGTTACTGAAAGCATAATACGCCAAATGGAAACAATTGCACTTCAAGAATTAGACGGTGTTGAGAAAACAACCGTTTCTGTTGGGGGCGGAGGAGGAATGATGGGAGGAGGCGCATCTACGGATAGCGCCAGTATGAATATTGTTCTTTATTCTTATGCAGAAAGAGAAGAAGGTTGGGATGATGATGTTTCAGCAAAAGAAAAAATACGACCGTACTTCGATATGTTTCCAGGAGCAAAGTTTTCATTCTCCGAAACAAGTTCTTTTGGTGGAACTGCTGGCGGCGGTGTAGATATTATCATAAAAAGTGATGATCTTGATATTCTCAAAAGTACTGCCGACAGTATTGTAGCCCTTTTAGATGAAAAAGGTAAAGAATTGGTAACTGAACCTACGAGTAACCTTGAAGATGGTCTTCCTGAGGTAAACATTACAGTAGACAGAAACAAACTGTACAGTTTAGGCTTAAATATTTACTCTGTTTCAAATGAAATTAGAGCAAATATAAATGGACAACTTGCAGGTATGTATTCAGACGATGGGACTGATATAGATATTATTGTAGGCCTATCAGATGATGATAAGGCAAAGATTACCGACCTTGAACAAATTACTATCAATAATTCGCAAGGGATTGGGATTCCTCTTTCAAGTTTTGCCTCTTGGCAAGATTCAACATCTCCAGTTGCAATTAATCGTGAAAATCAAGCAAGGACCATCCACGTAACAGCAAACCCAGTTATTGGCGGGTCTATTACAGAAATACAGCGTAATGTAGAGGCACTCATACAGCAAAATATCCCTTACGATGACAGAGTTACGATAGAGTATGGAGGGGATGCTGCAGAGCTTATGCGTAACCTCGAAATTTTAGCAGTTATTATCTTTATGGCTATCATTTTGGTTTTCTCAGTAATGGCTAGTCAGTTTGAATCGCTCATGGATCCATTTATTGTTATTTTTACTATTCCTCTTTCAGTAATTGGTATTATAGCAGTGTATCTCATGACTGGTGCTATGCTCAACACCATTTCTGCGGTAGGGCTTCTTATTCTTGTTGGTATTATCGTAAATAACGGTATTGTTTTAGTTGACTACATTAATCTTCTTCGAAAACGAGGTCTTAGCATTGAAGACGCTTGTGTAGAGGCAGCAAAGAGCCGTCTTAGACCAATTCTTATGACTACACTTACAACGGTTTTAGCGCTTGTTCCAATGGCATTTTTTCCTGGTGAAGGATCTGAAATGGTTCAACCTATTGGGCAAACAGTTCTTGGTGGCTTAAGTTTTGGTACACTTATGACACTCTTCTTAATGCCAGTTTTGTATTATATTTTTAACACGAGACGTGAAAAACGTATTGCAAAAAGGGCTCTTAAAAAAGAACAAAAAATGAAAAGACATCTCGAACGGCTTCACGAAGAAGGACTTCAAAGGGGTAATGTATAGTATGAAAAGAGTAGAAATAATACTTAGCCAATCAATAGATGAAGATTTTATAAATGCTTGTGACGAAAAAAACGTTGGAAAAGGATTTACAAAAATTCCTGGAATCCAGGGTCGTGGAAACTCTGTTCCAAAACAAGGGGATGCAATATGGCCACAACTTAATACGCAATTTGTTGTTTATTGTAAAGATGATGAAGTTGAAACATTATTTTCAATTATTGAAGAACTTCGCAAAAAATACCCAACTGAAGGAGCATCGTTCTTTGTAAGTAAAGAAGACTTTGAAGAACGGTAAATTACATATGTGAACCCCGTGGAGGCTGCTGTCCTCTACGGGGTTTTTTATTTCAATAGTGTAAAGCTATCATCTAACATCACAATAGAGCCTCGAAGATTTTCGGTGCTTATTACTTCTTTTTTATTGTTTATACAAAAGCCTTTTTCACCTATAGAATTTAAAAAATTCATACCGTCTTCTTGTCCTAATACAAAAACTGCAGTTGATAGTACGTCGGCAAGCATAGAAGATTCTGTAACAATGGTAACAGACATCAATCCATTATCAGCAGGATAGCCTGTTTTTGAATCTAAAAGGTGATGGTAACGATTGCCGTCTAACTCAAAAAATCTCTCGTACACACCAGATGTTACAACACTTTGATTTTTTAAGTCAACGCGCACAACTGGTGCCCCAGTTGAGTCAAAAGGATTTTTTATTCCCACTCGCCATGGGTCTCCATTTTCTTTTTCACCGAGCGCATATATATTTCCGCCTAAATCAATAAGTGCGCTATTAATGCTTTGTTCTTTTAGTATTTTTACAAGTTCGTCAGCTGCAAAACCCTTTGCTACTCCTCCTAAATCAAGAGACATGCCCTCCTGTTCGAGAAATGCAAAATAGCTATTATTGTTTTCTGTAATTTTTACTTTCTCCCAATTGGAAAGGGGAAGGCTGCGCTCAAGGCTGATTTGTGTTGGAATATTTTCGTCATCCGTTCCAATGGACCATAATTTTACTAAGGGACCAATTGCAGGATTAAAGGCACCCTTTGTTAAATGGGCATAGTCTAATGCTGCTAAAAGTACCGTGTAAGTGTCGTATGATATTTCTACCTCTTCGATACCTGCAAGATTGTTTATTGCCGATACTTCTGTGTCAGCAATATTTACACTCATAGTTTTTTCTATCTCTGCAAGGCGGTCAAAAAGAATGTCGTATACGTCTTGGGAACCTTTTTCATACAAACTAATAGTACATACCGTGCCTAATACAACCCGTGTATCATTTGTAATAATTTCATTTTTCTTTTGGCAAGAAGATACAATTAGTACAAATAGAATTATTGTAATAATATTTATTATCCTTACTTTCATGATGGTAGTATAGCAAAAAAATGCATTTTTGAGTAGATAAAAACTACTCTTTTGTGATTTTATTACTTTGATGTTTTAAAGAACTGCAGTATATTTTAACTCAGGAGAAAGGAAATGGAAGAGACGTTAATTTATATTGTTTGGGATAAAAAATTTGAAATAGGTATACCTGCAATTGATAGGCAACATAAAAAGCTTGTTGAAATGTGCAATGAATTATACATTGGATTATTGCGGCATAGGATGAATTCATTATCAATGATTGATGAGTCACTGAGAAAAACATTACATGCAGCAGTTGATTATGTAAGAGAGCATTTTTCTACAGAAGAAAAATTAATGAAAATATGTAATTACCCCGATTACGAAGAACATAAAAAACGGCATGAAGTTTTTATAGCAAAAATACTTGAAACAGCAAAGCAGTTTGAAACATCTCCATTATCACTTTCTTTTCAACTTGTGAAATTTATATATGATTGGATATTAGAACACATATCCTATGAAGATACTTTGTATGTAAAATATGTTCTTGAGTATGCAAAAAAAGTAAAGGAAGTTCAAACAGTCGCATAAAGAATAGTTACAAAGAATAAGCCTTCTTTTCTTTAATTACCCATCACTATATTGCAATAAAAAAATCAATATGCTAGTATGGTCGAAGGAGTTAAACATGGATCATGCGACGTATATACAGATTTTAGAAGAAGAATTAATTCCAGCACTTGGTTGTACAGAGCCCATTGCAATTGCTTTTGGTGCTGCACGAGCAAGAAAAATATTAGGTGCTGTTCCTGAAAAATTGATAGTTGAATGCTCTGGAAATATTATAAAAAATGTAAAGGGTGTTACTGTTCCGAATGCAGATGGAATGAAAGGCGTTGCAGTTGCAGCAATACTTGGTGCAGTTGGAGGGGATAGCGAAAGACAACTAGAAACACTTACTACAGTTACTGAAGAAGATAGAAATCAAGCAAAGATGCTTTTGAAGCAGAAAAATTTTTGTGAGGTAAAGCTTTTAGAAGGTGTAGAAAATTTACACTTAAAAATAACTGCAAAAAGTGGGAAAGATGAAGTCGTTGTTGAAATTGCGAGTGCACACACAAATATCATCTTTGAAAGTAAAAATGGTGAAATCCTATTTGAAGAAAAAGGTAGCAATGCACATAAAAGTTACGCTGATAGAAATGTATTAAATGTTAAAGATATTATTGAATTTGCGGAAACGGTTGAACTTTCTTTAGTTGAAGATATTCTTGAAAGACAAATTGAATATAACACAAAAATTGCAAATGAGGGTTTACATAAACCCTATGGTGCAAATGTTGGAAAAACACTTCTAAGTGTATATGGAAATGATGTAAAAACTCGTGCAAAAGCAATGCCCGCTGCTGGCTCAGATGCAAGAATGAGTGGTTGCGTTCTTCCTGTTGTTACTAATTCTGGAAGTGGAAACCAAGGCATGACTGTCTCTCTCCCGGTCATAGAGTATGCAAAAGAATTTGGTGCTACGAGGGAAGAGCTTCTTCGAGCGTTGATAATAAGCAACCTAGTCTCAGTGTGTCAAAAATCACAAATTGGGCGGCTTTCTGCTTATTGCGGGGCTGTTTCTGCAGCTTGTGGCAGTGGAGCTGCAATTACGTATATGCAAACAAAAGACTATGATAAGGTTTGTAGCACTATTACAAATACGTTAGCAAATACTTCGGGGATAGTGTGCGATGGCGCAAAAGCATCTTGCGCTGCAAAAATAGCTTCTTCTGTTGATGCAACAATTTTAGCCCATTATATGACAATGTCAGAAAACACATTTGACCCTGGAGATGGGTTTGTAAAAACTTCTGTTGATGATACAATGAAAAATGTTGGGCGGATAGGAAAAGAAGGAATGAAACAGACAGATGTAGAAATTTTAAATATTATGATAGAAGAAGAATAACGATTAAACAAGAAATTCTACAACAATACCAGTCGGGCTACCATTTGTGTATCCCAATCGGGTTAGTCTTGAAGAAAATATCTGCTTGCTTGGTAGTGCTTTTCTTAATGTTGCTGCTCCTGTCTTTCTAATATAGCCAGAAATCGAGTCTCCTAAATAGAGGGCGATGGCATTTGAGTCATGTGAATTATTTGAATCTGCTTTCAAAACGCTCTTCGTCTTTGAAAAGATTTCTTTATTATTACTGTTATTTTTCTGATTATGGTAAAGAGTTTTTTCTACCCACCTATAATGTGTGCTCCCTACAATGCCTATCGTTAGTTTTGTGCCAGGATGTGTTTTTAGATAATGAGCCATGCAGTCATCAATAGACTCATTTTTTTTGTTTTCTATACAGAGCCTTCTTCTTGCAGATGTGAAAAAAGCCTCTGCTACTCCCCATTGCTCAAATTTCTTAGTGCATTTGCCTTCGAAAATGAGTTGTAAATCACTCATAGCCGTTTCATCAAATCGTCCCCAGATCCAACTGAACAAACCTTCGACAGAGATAGATTCTAAAAGTTTCATTGTGAGTACAGGAAAGGACATAAATATTTTTGAGTGTCGGTGAAAAATTTCTGCTGCTAAAAGGCTGTCTTTGAGCTCTAGGGCGAGTAAAAGTGGTGCTATACAGGATAACCAAGAAAGAATTTTTTGAGGAGGCCGCTTTGCACAATAACGCGCTTCTACATATGACTGAACGGAGAATTGCTTTGGCATATATACGTAATGATTGTTTGGAAAAGTAGTGCCTGTCTCAATTATAAAGTCTGGTTTAATTTGTAGGAGACTTGCTTTGAATACATCTTTTGCACTAGCTTTTCTTTGAACTATGGTTTTTCCGGCAAACACAAGTGTGTTTTCTTTGTTTAAAACAAAATCCCATGAGCATTGTTTGTTTGAAGCACTTGTTACTTGCACAGTAAAGAGAGGGTGAGTGCTGTTATTTTGTTTCAAAATTGCATTATTCATACGTATAGTATATAATATTGTGTGGGACATATAGTGCCCCTGTATTTTTTTTACTTGACTTTATAAATCCATACGTATAGTATGTGGTATGGAAGTATTTATTTTTTCGTTAAACATCATCTTGCCTATTATTCTACTCGCAGTTTTAGGTTTTGCATTAAAGAAAGTTGCCTTTTTTTCCGTGGATTTTTTACGGATAGCCAATGCTTTTGTTTTTAAAGTTTGCCTACCAATCTTACTGTTTGTAAATATATACAATATTGATAACCTCGATAACATACCATGGGATATTGTTTTTTTTGCTGGGGCTGTAACATTCGTGCTGTTTATAATAGGATTTATTTATGTCATGATAGGGGTAAAAGATCCTATGCAAAAAGGTGTTGTTTTACAAGGTTTTTTTCGTTCTAATTACATAGTAATTGGTTTGCCTCTTGCCTTTAGTATTGCTGGCGAGGCAGCACAAAATATTACGGCACTGCTTGCAGCTTTTATGGTGCCATTTTACAACATCTTAGCGGTAATTTCTCTTATTGTTTTTATTCCTTCTAGCGATAATAAACAATCAGTTCTAAGTTCAGTGGTATCTGTAATAAAAAAAGTGGCTACAAACCCTTTAATTTTGGGTGCTGTTGCTGGCTTGGCTTGTCTGGCAATTCGGCCGCTTGTTGGTGAGTGGCGGTTAAAAAGCTCAGATTTACAATTTATTTTCAAATCTATGCAAAGTTTAGCTGGCATGGCAACTCCTCTAGCCCTTGTCGTGTTGGGAGGAGAGTTTTCTTTTGCAGCGGTAAAGCGGCTCTGGCTACAAATCATGCAAGTTGTACTTGTTCGTTTGGTCATTGTTCCAGTAATTGGTCTGTATCTTTTTTATATATTTTTCCCAAATTATGGAGCAAGTGAATATGCAGCATTGTTGGGACTTTTTGCGGCCCCTACAGCTGTGAGTAGTGCTGTAATGGCGCAAAGCATGGGTAATGACGGTGAACTTGCAAGACAGATAGTTGTATGGACATCTGTTTTTTCGGTGATTACCCTTTTTTGCTTTACGGCGTTTTTACGAGCTGTTGGTATTTTTTAAAATCCATACCTTTTCAAATTTTTTTTTGTAATTCTTATATACACTGTAAGTCCAATCTTAATAAGAAAGACTGTTATTGGTAAGCAAACAATGATGCTCATAATTGTAACACAGGCATAGTATTGCAAAAAATACGGAGAGGCATCTTGTTTTAAAGAAATAAAAAAACCTAAGAAAAATGGAAGTAAAATCCCGCTGCAAATAAATAAAGCTGAAACAAAGGAAGCCTTAAGGCGAATGCTTCTCCATGATGGACTTTGAATAAAATCTCTATAAAAAAGATATTGTCCGATAATTGGTTGTGGTTGTTTTCTGTTTGTAATCATATTTTCCTCACTTTTGTTTTGATACTAGTAGTATAATAGGATATATGGGACATATAATGTCTCATATAAATTTTTTTCAAAAATATTCTTAAATATCTTATCTATTTATCACTTGACACAAGCGTCAATATAGGCGAAACTAACCTATGCAAGGAATAATAATTAGCGGTTCAAACAATGTTTTTGAAGTTGAATGCGACGATGGCATAACGCGCCAGTGTTCTCTAAAAGGAAAAAAACTCAAAGAAGCAGGCAACTTCTATAATCCACTTTGTCCCGGTGATTTTGTTGAAATTGAAAAAGATGTACACTCAGAAAATGAAGGCCAAATTTTATCTTTGGTAGAAAGAAAAAATTATTTTGTCCGATACAATGTAAAAGGGCGGCTTCCACAGCTTTTAGTTGCAAATGTCGATCTTTTGCTGTGTGTTACTACGCCCGATGAACCCCCATTTAGACCACGCTTTATTGATAGAGCCTTAGCGCAAGCAGAACAAGCAGGCATTACACCTGTAATAATTTGCAATAAGTGTGACCTTGATAGCATTCATAATACAGACGTAAAAAAAAGGCTAGAAAACTGGGAAAATCTTGGATATACGGTTTTAGGTGTTTCTGCAAAGACTCACGAAGGGTTTGAGCAGTTAGCAGAGCTTATGGAAGGAAAACTGTGCGCCTTTGTTGGCCAGTCTGGGGTGGGAAAATCGAGCATAATTAATTCTCTTGATTCTTCTTTTGTGTTAAGAGTCGGAGGATTATCAGAAAAATATGGAAGGGGAACACATACAACCACAAAGGGTGTTCTTCTTCATTTAGAAATAAACGAGTCTCTTACGGGTGGACGGCATGGCGTAAAAACTACCGTTATTGATACTCCAGGGGTAAGGCGCTTTGTTTTAAACGATATAGAAGCCGACGATTTAGCTTTGTATTTTAGAGAGATGAGAGATCATGTGGGTCAATGTGCCTTTGGAATGTCGTGTTCTCACACTCATGAAAAAGGTTGCAAAATTCTTGAAGGTTTAGAAGATGGTTCTATAAGTGAAGAGCGGCATGAAAGCTGGGAGCGTATTTGTCATGAAATACGAACGGGAAGCTGGGCAGACTAGACAATTAATAATTAATAATGAATAATTATTAATTGTGGTGAGTAAAGCAGGGTAGAAGAGGATCCGCTAGAATTACACAGATTGGTGGGATTTTATAATTATAAAGCAAAAAACTGTTTGATAAATAAAGAAAAATGATGGAAAAGAAAACACTTGAACAATTAGATTATTTTAGGATTCGCGATACTATAGCTGGCTTTTGTATGACGGAAGAGGGTAAGCAAGTGCTAATGGAGCGCAGTCCCTTTATTGACAAAAAAGATATGCAGCTTGCAAAAGATGAAGCTCGTGAATGGAGACAGTATATTGAATCAGGCTCTGTGCGCATTTTAAACCGGTGGAATCCCGTACAAAATTATTTTTCAACTTTAGGGGTTGAGGGCGCCGTTCTAGAGCTTGAAGAAGTGTATGCTCTAGGTCAATTTTGCCGTTCATGTATAACTATAAAAAATGCACTCGGGACAAAAGAAGGCGGAGAATCTCCGTTTGACTCAATGGAACTTCCTCATCTTACAAAACTCGCTGATTCTGTGCAAGATTTAACTAGTGCAGAAAGTGAAATCTTTAAGATTATTGATAACTCAGGTAGTATGCGAGACCTTCCCTCTATTAGAGAAATTAGAGCAAGTATTGTATCTATTCGCTCAAGTATAGAACGCTTAATAAAATCATATACAACAGACTCAAAAATACAAGATGCCCTGCAATCGAATGTACCAGCCTTAAGGGGTAATAGACAGGTGCTTGCAGTGAAAGCAAATTTTAAGGGACGCCTCAAAGGTATCGTGCACGAAGTTTCTCAAACGGGACAAACCATTTACATAGAACCTGATGATGTTGTTCAAAAAAATAACGATTTAATTCAAGAAGAGTTCAGGCTAAGCCAAGAGGTTCGCCGTATTCTAAAAGAGCTTACAGCAAAACTTTCAGAATACAAAGAGGCCTTTGAAAACTCAATAGAAAGCATGATTCGTTTTGATTGTGCTTATGCCTCTGCTCGCTGGGGATTAGAGAACAGGGCAACATTTTGTCAAGATTGTAACGAAAACAATAATTTAGCTCTTATTCAAGCGCGGCATCCCTTGCTTGGTGAAAAAGCTGTTCCAATTGATGTTGAGTTTCATGGAGATTATAGGATACTTATTTTGACAGGTCCTAATACGGGTGGGAAAACGGTAACATTAAAAACTATAGCACTTTTTTCAATGCTTAATCAAAGTGGGTTTCCCGTTTTAGCTAATGAAGGAAGTAGGCTGCCATTTTTTACATCTATTTTTGCTGATATTGGCGATGAGCAAAGCTTAGATAACTCACTTTCTACCTTTAGTGCCCACATGAAAAATTTAGGGGAAATGACCGAGAGGGCAAATGATACAAGCCTTTTGCTTTTAGATGAGCTTGGAAGTGGAACTGACCCGCAAGAAGGTGCGGCTATTTCAATGGCTATCTTAGATAACCTTATAGAAAAAAATGCCTTTGCTTTGGTAACAACGCATCAAGGGGTGTTAAAAAATTATGGGTACACGCATCCAACTTGTATAAATGCTTCTGTTGAGTTTAACGAACAAACACTAAAGCCGACCTATCGTGTTTTAATGGGGGTTCCAGGGGAAAGTCATGCTTTGGACATTGCGCAGAAAAGTGGCCTTTCAGAAGCCATTGTTACAAAGGCTCAAAGTTATATGGAAACAGGGCAAGCCGATGTTTCAGCTCTTATTAAAGGGTTAAACGAAAAGTATGAAGAGCTTTCTAGGACTGAGATTGACTTTAAGAAAAAAGAAAAATACATACATGATAAATTTAGAAAAGTAGATTTAAAAGAGTTAAAACTTCGTCAAAAGGAACTTGAACTTCAAGAGCAAGGATATAGAAAAGGTAAAAACTTTTTAGATGAAAACCGAAAAATGCTTGAAAACTTAGTGCGAGAGCTAAGAGAGGGCGAAATAACCAGAGAAAAAACGCTTAAAGTAAAACAATTTATTGATGATATGACACAGTCAATAAAAACAGAGCAAGAAAGACTAGGAGAAGGGCAGGAAGAATTACAATCTTTGCGCCAAAACTTTGATGAGAAGTTTGAAGAAGAGAATGATGAGAGACCCGGGTCGAGGAGGAAAAAAAACTCTTCAACTGTAAAACAACACATCGGTTCAAAAGTTACATCCGAACAAATAAATTTTGAAAAAGGAATGGATGTTTGGGTAGGATCGTCTCGGCAACAAGGTGTCATAATTGACAAGGCTCGAAAGGGAAGCTATCTTGTGCAAGTTGGGAGTATGCGACTGACAGTAAAAGAGTCCGAGCTTCAAATTGCACCTCAATCGAAAGCAAACGGACCTTCTGTTGTGGTAGAGATGGAAACTTCAAAAAGTACTACTCATGTAAAAGGTGGTAAAAATAAAAGTGCCGCGGATTCTGAAAAGCCAAAGTTTGAGCTTCGCCTTTTAGGAATGAGAAGAGAAGAGGCTCTCAAAGCGCTAGATAGGCAAATGGATTTATGCGTTCTTTATGATTTATCTACTTTTTCTATTATTCATGGTACAGGTCATGGCGTATTACAAGAAGCTGTTCGTGAGTATCTTACAAACTTAGGCAGTTCTGTCGAATTTCATTTTGCTCGTCCAGAAGATGGCGGCACAGGGAAAACCTATGTAACGCTACGTTAAAATCGGCTTCCTTGCCGATTTTAACTATCGAGTTTTGCAATTTTGCAGAGGATGGATTAGCTCAAAACTTGCTTACTTATTCCTTTTGTGCCATCCTTGGCACGAAGTAAACGACAATGTAAATTTTTATATTCTTTTTAAAATCTCAGGCTTTATCCATTGACAATTATTGTATTTTTATGCATTATTTAAGTGAAAACTGTAAAAATATAGAAAGCTTCAATGGGGAAGAGTGATGAAAGAACGGTTAAATCGATTAAAAATAATTAGAAAACTTATTAAAAATAATCAAATAGAATCGCAAGAGAGCTTGCTTTTAGCCTTGCAAGAAGAAGGTTTTGCTGTGACACAGGCAACACTCTCGAGAGATTTAAAGCTATTAAAGGTTGGAAAACTTTCTGATGGAAAAAATGGCTATGTATATGTTTTGCCAGGAGACGATGAGCGTGGTGAAAATGATAAAAGCTTAGCTCAAGATTTTTTGCGGGGCTATATTTCTATAGATTATTCTGGAAATATGGTAGTTATCAAGACTTATTCTGGGTATTCAGATGTTGTGGCTGTTGCTCTTGACAATCTTGCAATGGAAGAGGTGTTAGGCACTATTGCTGGAGGTGACAACTGTGTGTTTGCTTGTCTTCGAGAAGGTGTAAATGGCGAACAATTTTTAGTATCTTTAAAAAAGAAAATTCCAGATATAGACGAGTAATGCACAAGGGGGCGTAATGGCAGCTTTGCTGTCGACCACAGAACGCTTTTGCGTTCGAGGACGATGGAGCGATAGCGGAACCATGAAGCACCCGACACGAAGCCAAAGGCTGAGTGATGTGCCCTAAAAACCTTTTTATTCCCTTTAACACTTGAAAAATCTATTGTAGTTTGTATAATATATATATGAAACAAAATCAATTTTTTATTTTAGGTGTCATAATTGGCATTGCTATTGTAATTGCGGCAGCTCTTGTTTCTTATGGGCTCTTTAATGTTACTGCTGCAGATAGAACTGTTGTGGTGCGAGGGCTTTCTGAGCATGAGTATGATGCTGACTTTGCTGTATGGCCTATTAAATTTAGTGTTTCAGGTGATGATTTAGCGGTTGTACAAAATGAACTTACTGAAAAGATTGCAACTGTTTCACAGTACCTAGATCGATTTGGGTTCTCTGACGATGAAATTACTATAAAAGAGCCTTCAGTTACAGATGCTCTTTCAAACTATTATTCTGCGAGCGATGCTCCGTTTCGCTACATTGCCGAGATAACCGTTTTTGTGCGCTCTTCAGATGTTGCTTCTGTAAAAGAGGCTTTATCTTTTTCACTTGATTTAATTGGGCAAGGTGTTGCTATTCGAAGCGAATATGACTCGCAAGTTCAATATTTATTTACAAAGCTTAATGATATAAAACCTCAGATGATTGCGGAGGCTACCGAAAATGCGAGAGAGGCTGCAGAGCAATTTGCTATTGATTCTGGAAGCGAGGTTGGAAAGATTATGAGTGCCTCTCAAGGATTATTTAGCATTGAAGATGCTAGTCCTGGTTTGCCTGAAAAAAAGACCGTGCGCGTTGTTACATCGGTTGAATATTTTTTGAAAGATTAGTTTTCTCGCATATTTGCGAAATTTTTATTTTTGGAATGATATATGATTAGTGCTATTGCAAAGCTCTTAAAAGGGCTTAATGACAACTCTCATCCAGGTGAGATTGCTCATGCTGCTTCTTGCGGCTTTCTGTTGGGTCTTTTGCCGAAAGACAATTTATTATGGTACCTTGTTTTTATACTTTTTTTATTTTTGCGAATAAATAAAGGTGCGTTATTGTTAGTTATTTTGCTAGGGTCAGTTGTAGCTCTTTTTTTAGATCCATTATTTGACACCATAGGTTACGCTGTTTTAACAATTGAAGCCATTGCTCCTTTTATGGCTCTATTTTTGAACATACCATTGATGGCATATACAAAGATTAACAATTCAGTTGTACTCGGTTCGCTAGTGTTTTCTATTGTAGCGTATGTTCCAATGTATCTTGGAGCAAAGGCTTTTGTTGCTGTTTGGAGAAAGACGATTGCTCCTAAACTTGCTAATAATAAAATAGTTAAAGGTTTTATGAAGCTTCCAATTGTAAGTAAAATTTATAAGGCTTATTCAAAAGTGGAGGCAATACGTGGCTAAAGAAACTGAACAAAAAAAAGCAGCACAACAAAAAACAACTGTTGCAAAAAAGACGACTGCAGTCGCTCCTTCAAAGGTGCCTGCAAAGAGTGCAGAAAAAAAAGTTTCTGTTACAAAACCTGCATCTAGTGTAAAAGCGCCTGCGCCTGTAAAGGCTTCGAAAAAAGATTCTTCTATAGAGAAAACTATTGAGGCTAAGGTTGCTTCTTCAAAAAAACCTGAAAAAACAAAAAAGCCTACAAAGGCAATAAAAGAAAAAAAAGCAAAGAAACCTAAAAAGCCTAAGGGGCGAGTTAGGATTGGGCCAATTATTGTTGTTTCCGCTTTGATTGCTGGTATTATAGTATGCGAGAGGTTCTTTTTAGATGCAATTGTGAAAAATGCTATTATTTCGGTTATTCAATCTGAATATGGAGCAAAGTGTGAGATTGAAAGGGTAGACTTGGAATTATGGGATGGCTCTTTTGTTGTAGAAAATTTTGCCTTAGCAGATAAGGCTAGCCCAATGAAAAACTTGTTTGAGTTTTCTCGCTCTAGTATTGACTTTGATGTTACACAAGTGTTTTTAGGAAAATTTGTAGCGGATGAGCTTTCGCTAGAAGGTTTTATGCTTGGAACAGAGCGGGAAACATCTGGAGAATTGCCATTACTATTGAGAGAGAGCGCTCCAAAAGACGATAGTAAAGAAGGAAAATTTGCGCTCGCGATTAATGATAAAACCTCTGAAATTGCTGCAAACGGAAAAAATATTATTGAACAAGCTGCAGAAACATATAATCCTGAAAATATGATGGCTTCATATTTAGAGAAGCTCCAAGTACCAGAATTGGTAGAAAGCTCCCAAAAAGAAGTTGCAGAAATAACATCATACTGGCAAGGTGCTGCACCAGAGCTTGAAGAATCTGGCGTTGAGTTATTTGAATCTATTGAAGAAGTTCGAGCTCTACTCGATACTCAAGATGTAGATATTGCAACAATTAGAAAGGGTGTAGATTCTATTCAAAGTCTTTTATCAGAAGGGAAAGAGCTTCAGTCGCAGGTTGATGCTATTACATCAAGACTTGATAAAGACATAGATACTGTTAGTACTTTAAACACTACTATACAAAATGCAATTGTAGCAGATAAAAATGTAATTCAAAGTGAAATTGAAAACATTACTTCTTTTACTTTTTCTGACGCACAAGGACTTCTTGGCTCAACAATTGAAGGGTTTTTTATAGGAGCTTTAGGAGATTATTATCCAACAGTGCAAAAAGTTTTGACACTTTTATCAAATGCAAAAGCAGAGGCACAAGAGTCGAAAATTGAAGCGGAAAAAAAGGCCCACGAACGCTTGCGAGGAAGAACGGTGCATTTTAATGCAACAATGCCTACTTTTTTAATTAGAAATACAGTTTTTTCAGGTTCTGATTCTGCAGGAGGGCTTGCCGTTTCTGGATTTGCTTATGACATTTCAAACAACCCTGATCTTCTTCAAAAGCCTGCAACTGCAAATTTGGATTTGATTATGCAAGATTTTTCGGGGACACTTGATGCTGTTGTGGATTTAAGAAGTGAAACAGAAAACTACCCTGTAGAAGCAGTTCTTTATGGTTCGGGTTTAGACACCAGTGTTATAACTCAATCGGGAACACTAGGGGTGCCATCAATAGGAGGGGATGCTGATATCAACGCTGAAGCAAAGTTTGAGCTTGCGGGAGATTTTGATTTATCAGCAAACTTTGATTTTAACCCAGCTCTTTTATCTGTTTCTGAGTTTGAGCCAAACACTGTGTATACTATGTATTCTAATATATTAAAAGAAATATATTCTTTTTATGTTCAAACTGACATTGTCTACTCCTATGATGATGGTATGGATATTAATTTAGATACAGATGTTGATAAGAAAATTGCTGATGGTTTAAGCAGTGCTTTAAATGCTGAAATTGAAGCATTAAAGGATAGCTTGCGTTCAGAAGCTGAAGACTATTTGACAAGCTATACCGATGCTTTTATGGAAAATGTCGAGGATTTTGGATTGTCAAGAGATTCTATACTTGATTTACAAAATGGACTTGGCAATATTGATGGCGAGCTTGAGAATATTAAAGCTGAGCTAGAACAGAGAATAAAAGATGAAGCAACAGGTGCGGTACAAGAAAAGGCTCAAGATGCAGCTTCGGGTCTTTTGAAAGGTCTATTTTAGGAGCATAGGATTAGGAAAGCATGTAGTCTTTTAGATTGCATGCTTTTTTTGTAAAAAATAAATAAAAGTCTCAAAAAATTTATTTAAATATTTCTTTTCTCCATTGACAATTGAAGTATTCTATGTTGTAATTAAAGAGGTACTGTTAGTACCGTTTATTACATCACAGTTTTTTCTTGGAGGAAAAAATGAAAAACACTTTACGAATAGCTTCTATTTTGATAGCTGTGCTCTTGGTGTTCGGATGTGTTACAGCTCCACAGAGGGATCCTAACACCGAATACACATTAACTATTTTACACACAAATGACCATCATGGAGCAGTTCTTGCCAAAGATGGTGAGGGTGGTTTGGCTGAAAGAGCAACCTTTATCAATGGTGTAAGGGCAGAAAATGAAAATGTTCTTGTGCTTGATGCAGGTGATATTAACACTGGTTCTGCAATTTCAAACATGTTTGGTGCTGAAGTTGATATCAAAGCTTACGACTTAATGGGCTACGAAGCAGTTACGCTAGGAAATCATGAATTTGATGGAACCCATGAAAAAATCGTAAATCAAATTGAAATGGCTGAATTTGAATGGCTTTCTGCAAACATGAAGGAAGGAAACGGCTATTTTGTTGAACCATACATTATAAAAAACTATGAAGGTTTTAGAGTTGGTATCTTTGGGTTAACAACAAATAGAACACAAGTTATTGCAAGTCCATCAGATTCGCTTGAGTTTATCAGTGAAATTGAAGCTGCAGAAAAAATGGTTGATGTTCTTAGAAACAGAGAAAAAGTTGATATTGTTATAGCACTTGGACACCTTGGAACAGTAAAAGAATCAGAAACTTTTACTACGTCAAACGATGTTATTGCTGCAGTTGATGGAATTGATATTTTTATCGATGGCCACTCACATACTTATTTTGAAACAGCAGTAGAAGAAAATGGTTCAATTCTTGTAAGTGCAAACGAATGGGGTAAATATGTAGGTCAAATGGATCTAACCATTATGGATGGAAAGATTATTGATTATACATGGATGCCAGTTGCAATTACAACTGAAAGCTTTCCACCAGATGCAGAAACTGTGGCTCTTATCCAACCATATGTAGATATTGCTAATGAAAGTTTATTAGACGTAGTTATGATAACAAGTGAAATGTTCGATGCAGGAGACAGAGCAAGTCGAAAAGAAGAAACAGCTCTTGGAAACCTTGTAAGTGATGCACAAGTTGAATATCTTGCTTCAACCGGAGTAATGGTAGACTTTGGTTTTACAAACGGTGGTAACATCCGTGCATCTCTTCCGGAAGGGGATGTTACAAAAGAAGATATTTTAACTATGCTTCCTTTTGAAAACTATGTATACGTTCTTGACCTAAAAGGAAGTGACGTAGTTGCATTGTTTGATTTTATCGGTTCAATTCCTCAAGGTGCAGGTGGTTGGGCTCAAATGTCAGATGAAGTAAGTTACACAATTACCTATGAAGGTGATACAGGTACAATTTCTGATGTTATGATTGGTGGAGAACCTATCGATGTAAACAGAACATATCAAATTGCAGTAAACAATTATCTTGCAGGTGGCGGCGATGCATACGAGCCTTTAACTAGAGCTGTTGCATCTTACAACACATCAATGCTTATGAGTGATATTGTTGTATGGTATGCTGAAACTCTACCACAGCCTATTGCTCCATCAACTGATGGAAGAATTACCGTTATTGGTGGCGTTGCAGTAGAATAGAAATTTCTAGAAAGGCTTGGGCGCCACCCGTGCACGCACGGGTCGGGCTTTGCGGGGTTTTCATTCCTTCGCCCGCGGGCGAACACAAAGGTACGCCCTTACAGACGGGCTCGGAACACCTGCGGTGCCCCTACAATCCCTGGCGCATTGCGTAGCTTGTAGCAGTCAATACATAGGTTGACTGCTACTATTTTCATAAAAGTCTGCTCGTTAACGAGCAGGCTTTTTTATTTGGTATTTTGTCACAAAAGTGCTTTTATTTTATTGAAAAATGTATTATATTAAGAAAGAATGTTTTGAATATAATTTTAGGAGAATATATGTCACTTGAAGAAAGAGTAAAAGAGGCTCTTGAGGCTGTTAGACCGCAATTGCAAAAAGACGGGGGTGACCTTGAGTTTGTGAGCGTGGATGATGCAGGTAAGGTTTCTGTAAAGTTGTTGGGAGCTTGTAATGGCTGTCCAATGTCTACAATGACCTTAAAGCAAGGAATTGAGGCTTACTTAAAAGAAGAAATTGAGGAGGTAACGGAAGTCGTTCAGGCTTTCTAAAATAATATGGAAATAAAAAAAGATTCAGTCGTTAGTATCGACTACACCCTTAAAAATGATAAGGGAGATGTGATTGACACATCAAAAGACATGGGGCCGTTAGAATACATTCATGGCTATGGTAATTTAATTCCTGGGCTTGAAAAAGAGCTTGAAGGGAAGAAAGCTGGGGACAGCTTAACTGTTGCTATTAAGCCTGAAGAGGGATATGGCGAATATTCTGAAGAATTGGTTGTAGAAGTTCCAAAGGCAAATTTTGAAGTTGATGCTGAAATTCAAGTTGGTATGCAGTTTGAAGCAGGACATAGAATTGTTACTGTTACAAAAGTTGAAGGTGACACGGTAACTATTGATGCAAATCATGAACTTGCAGGCCAAACACTTCATTTTGATGTAACAATTGATTCTGTACGTGAAGCTACTAAAGATGAACTTCAAGAAATGATGAATCCTTCTAGCTGTGGCTGTGGCGGTTCTGACGGTGGATGTGCTCCATCAGATTGTGCTGGCTGCGGTGGTAGCTGCGGTTAATCACTTAAAAGCGAAGCATACTGTTATTTTTTAGGTATGCTTTGCTTTATTATTTCGCGAACTATTTCATTTGGGTCTAGTCCTTCGGTATTAATTATTATATCTGCAATCGCACGATATGAATTACTTCTTCTCTCATATTGCTCATAAAAAATTTTTCTCATGTCTTCTTCGTTTTGAGGATTTGCATGCATAAATGTTGCTGGTATACTTTTTGAACTGTTTGAAGTTTGCAATATTCGTTCAAAGGCAATGTGATTTGGAACATCCAAGTATACAAAGAATCCAACTGGATGGAGTAGTTCAATAGCAGATGTGTTATCGCATAATCCTCCTCCAACTGCTACAACTCCTTTAATTCCTGATGCTCCAGAAACAATATTTTTTGAAGCTTCAATAAAGAATTTACAAGCTTCAGCTTCAGCTTTTTGAAAAGCTTCAACTCCTTCACTTGAGTAGAGTTCTCTGCATGTCTTTCCGTTCTGCCGTTCGATTATTGTGTCTATGTCAAAAAAAGGAAGGTCTAATTGCTCTGCAAAAAGTTTTCCTGCTGTTGTTTTACCAGAGTGTTTTACACCAATTAATACAATACATTTATCCATACATATAATATCGTGATATTAGGCTGTTTTGAATAGTCCTTTATTGCAATTAACCTGTATTTAATGTATCATAAACTATGAACTTATTTTTATCTCTTGCAGTATGTTTTGTCCCTCTTGTTCTTATAATTTCATTATGCGTTATCTTTATAAAAGGGTTTAAGGTTTTTTACGCATTGTGTGCAATAATATTAGGTTTTGTTGCAATTTTTCTTATCATTGTAGTTCGTACGATGGCAGATGATTTTTTTAATTTTATTCCATTTGCTTTATCTGGATTTTTTGCTGTTGTGTTGTCGACATTGTTTTATGCGTTCATTGAAGAATCTGTAAAAATGCTTTTATTGGTGTTATTGCCTAAGAAAATAGCGACGTTGAAAAACTTTATGCTCTCGTGCATGATTTTAGGGTGCACTGTAGGTTGTGCAGAAACCCTTATGTATTTGGTTTCAGGGTATACAGGAACTATTTCTCGGTTGTTTACTGCTGTGATTATTCACACTCTTTGTGCTCTTTTATCAGGGTATTTAATATGGGCTTTAAAAAGCAAACTTGTGTATATTGGCCCATTTTTTATGAGCGTGTTGCTTCATGGACTTTATAATTATTTTGCTCTGCAGACATCATCTTTGCGGTGGTTTTCGATCGTGATACTGTTGTTTTCTTTGCTACGATGTAGAGTGAACTATGTTAATGTTAAAGAAAAACTTGAAAGTCTCGGTGTATCATCTTGACCAAAATGCCCTTTTTATGGTATTCTCTTCTTAACGAAAAATACAATCGGGCCTATAGCTCAGTTGGTTAGAGCAACGGACTCATAACCCGTTGGTCCTTGGTTCAAGTCCAAGTGGGCCCATAAAAATGAGAAAAGCTAAGTTTCTAGAAACTTAGCTTTTTTTATAAGGAGAGAAAAATGAAAAAAATAGCATTGTTTGTTTTTGTAACGACGCTTCTAGTTCTTGCTTCGTGCTCTGAAAATACAACAGAAATTACCGTAGGTGCAAAGTATCAAGAAGTGTTGCAAAATTATAATTTTGTAGAAATGGCAGAGAGTTTTGTTGAGGATGAAGATGGCTCAATTGTATACACGATTGTTGATTCAAATTTAAGTACTATACGTGAAGAAACAAAAAATCGACTTGCAACTATTGTTGAGGGTTTTGTTACAAGCATTAAAGAACAAAATTCGGATATAGTTATTGATATTACATTTAGCGAAGACGGCACAGTTTTAGAAGGAGACGTAACCGATGCAGCAGGTGCTACAAATGGAATGGTTTTTTTAATTCTGCAAGCTTATCCCGATATTGTGTTTACTCAAATTTTAGCAGGAATTGAACCGGCTGGGCTCACATTAAAAATGACCGATCCGGTGACGGCAGAAGTTTTTAATCAAGAAATTCCTTTTTAAGTTTTTTGGTAACGCTCAAAAGCTAAGTTTTCAAGACTTAGCTTTTATTTTTTATGGGATCTTCCCAATTCCAATTGGTATAAATTACTTGTGCGAAAATTATTTCGCCGTCAGGTGTTTCTGAGAATCCTGCGATTGAATTTCCTACTCTAAATGTAGGTTCAAAATATTGATCTTCTTTAGGAAGGGCATTGGGGCCTGAAATGCCCAGTTTAGTTTGATCATCAGTAATGATCCACGGCCCATTTTCAAGCTTAAAATTTTTTCCATCAGTGCTAACCTCTGTTATTTTCCCTTCGAGGTTAACGATTACATCACCTGTAATTTCAACGAGTGCTTGTTCTTCTTCATTTGTTTCATGAGGCTCTTGCACTGTTGTGAGTGATGCACAGCTAACAAGACACAGTAAAAAAATAGAGATTGTTGTTTTGAATACAATTGTAGTAGTCATTTTCTATCCTTTTGAAAGCTAAATTTTACTTTAGTTTTATTTTAAAATATATTGAAGTATAATCATTGAGCGTTGTTACATTATTTGCCTCAGAGTAAAAACCTGTTTTATGATACAGCGAATTCGATAAACCTAGCACATATTTTTCAGAAGCCAATTGGTGCTCATACGAAAAGCCTGTTATGCTAATTAATGTAAACCCTGGAGAGCCATTTTCAGGAATCGATCCTGCTATGGTATGCATACCATTTAAAATGCTCCATAAAGAAAAGGTTCCGAGCTTTTTGTTTCCAATAGAGATGTTTAGCTTTATATTTTCACCTGTAGATAAGTCATAGTCTCTTCTTTCTTCTCCAGTTTCAGGTTTTTCAATTTCATCTGAAATAAAATAATAGTACTCTGAAGATCCTAATATGAGCCAGTTTAGGTGAAGAGCCCAGTTGAGCTGGCTTTCTTTTGGAAGGTATACTTTTTGTTTAAAGGTTAGGCCAACTGAGTTTGCGTTATACCATAGGTCTTCTGAAATGATTACATCGTAGTGTTGTCCTACACCAAAAGTTGTGTCGGCATTTTTCTCATTCCAAGGGGGAGCAATTGACCATAACAGACCATTAGAAAACAGTGAAAATGAATAATAATATCTATTCCAATCAAATTGTGTTTGAATATCAAAGTGAGAAAAAGGTGTTTTAGTTTCATGCCCATAGGGGTTTCCATAAACAAGACCCAAGCTAGCACCTAATGTAACAGGAAAATCTTCTACTTCCTGAAGCTCAAGTCTATCTTCTATTTCTCTAAAGGATGCCACAGATCCAATATTAAAGCCAACATTTAAAGATTCAATTTTCTCATTAACGCGCATAGAAGGTTTTCCTGTAATAGCAACATTTAAAGAACCCATGGGGCTTAATACAAGTGAAAGCCACGAATCATTGTTTTCTGCCTCTAAAAAAAGACGGTGTAACATTTCGCCCATTGCAGCACCACTCACCGTTGTTACAATAAAATCATTTATGGATGGTTTTTCTGTTTCCATAAATATTTCCCAAAAAACACTACCGATAACTGTTGGAACGTAGGATTCCCAGTAGTTGAGGTTATTTGCCCGCCCAGCAATAAAGTAAAAAGAACCCTGATATGGGTGTCCAAGCTGATTAACTGAAAACTCATCTTGATCCCACACCCATGGGTTAGTTAGATTCTCATACATTGAATCCCATGTTATATATGCATATGGAGCGTTGCGAACATAGCGGTTTATTCCTAATAGAATTAAGTCGCTGGCTATTGCTTCTGTGATAGGAAGCCACCAGTTTTTTTCAACGTCAAACGTGATGTCATCATCTTGTTGGGTTTGAGTAAAGGTTGGGACAAAAAGTGTACTCAAAAGGAGGAAAATAAGAATTAATTTTTTCATAACAGGCCTCTTATAAATTTTAATTAAATATATTGTAGCAAAAATATTTAATTATGTATATCTTTGTAAACTCTTTATGAACGTAGTTTTTTTGCAATTGTACCAAATTCTTCTTTTCTCATTTTACATTCCTTTCTGTCGAAACTTAAAAAGCCATTTATTTCTTCTTCCACATCAGAAAGCTGCGTATAAATACTTGCACATAGGCCTTGTTCTTTTGCCGTAATTATTTCATTTTCAAAAAGTTTTTGAACTGCACTAATAAAATCTTCTCTAGTTTTTAATTTTTTGTAGCTGAATGTTTTTTCTTGCCCGATTCCCGTTTGCTCTTTGTAAGAAAATCCTCCAAACTCACTTAAAATTACTGCGCGATTACTTTTGTCTTTTTTAAACTTGTATGGTCTGAAGTAGATGTGAAGGCTTTTAAAATCTCCTATGCCTTGGTCGTGCCAGCCACTCGCATGGTCAATAACTCGAGTAGGATCAATTTCTTTTGTAAAATCATAGGCTTTTTTTGAATCGAACTGCCCCCAGCCTTCGTTAAACGGAACCCACAGTACAATAGATGGACAGTTCTTTAATTGTATAAGCATTTCTTTGTACTCATCCCAGAATTGTTCTCTTCCTTCTTTGTCTTGGCGGGCAAAGGGTTTATACTTTGTATCTTTTAAGTTATATGGAATAAAGGCAGGGGCAGTGATTGTAGAAAGTTTGTAGTTTCCACCACCGTTTATCATGTCTTGCCACACAAGTATACCAATAGTATCGCAGTGATAATACCAGCGCATTGGTTCAATCTTTATGTGTTTTCGTAGCGTATTAAAGCCGAGCTCTTTCATTTTTATTATATCATATTTTAAAGCCTCATCGCTGGGGGCTGTGTAGAGACCGTCACTCCAATAGCCTTGGTCTAATACTCCATTATTAAAGTATTCTTTTCCATTTAGGAAAAGCCTTTTTATTCCATAACTATCTTTTTGGATTGTCATTTCCCTCATAGCAAAGTAACTTTGCACTCTGTCTTTGTCATACTGTACTTCAAGTGTATAAAGGTGTGGGTTTTCAGGCGTCCATGGTTCAAAATTTGGAATTACTATTTCAGCCTTTTCATTTGTTACTATTTTATGCTTTTGACCATTAATCTTTATTGTGCAGTCTTTAACTTTTTCACTGTGTGTATTAACGCAAATGAGAATTTTTTCATCATTGCAACATGGTGTATAGTCTATCGAGGTAACATAATCAGTGTTGACACTTTCTATCCACACCGTTTGCCAAATGCCACTTTGTGGTGTGTACCAAATACCGCCTCGTTTTGTTTTTTGTTTACCTCTTGGCTGTGTTCCTGTATCTGATGGATCTAATACTTTTACAATAAGTTCATTGTCTTCTTTAGTTAAAAAATCTGTAATATCAAAAGAAAAGGCTGTGTATCCGCCCTTGTGGCTTCCTGCTATTTCTTTGTTAATAAAAACTTGCGTTTTCCAATCAACAGCTCCAAAATGAAGCAATACGCGACCTTTGTTAAAATTCTTTGGCAGTGAAATGTTTTTTTTATACCAAAGTGCCTGTGTAGGAGTAGGATGTGTGACATCTCCCGAAAGTTCGCATTCAGGTGAAAAAGGTACAAGTATTTTTTCATTGTATTCTTCTGGTATTTCTCCATTTGTAACACAATACTCCCAAAGCCCATTAAGGTTTATGTAGCTATCTCTGCGCAATTGTGGGCGTGGATATTCCTGTAGAATATTGTTTGTGTCAAGGTTTTCTCCCCAAATAGTTTTCATTACATATCTCCTTTTTGTAGTAAAGCTTTTTTAACCGGAATAAATGCTAACAGCGTTAATAATCCTGCCGCAACAAATATGAGGCTCGTAGGTAAAAAACCTTCTTGTCCGTTTGTAACAATGGGTGTGCCAAAAAAGGTGATGATTCGCTCGCCGATAAAGGGGCCAATAATCATTGGCAGAAGCACGCGGAACACCATGCGAATTCCTTGAAAGGCGCCAATTTCGCATTCTGGTGTTAAATCTCTTAGCCATGCGCCACTTACAATTATTTTTGTTACAATCCCAAAGGCCATAAAAAATATGGCTATGCATAAAAAGATAAGACTTTGTGCAAAGGCGACTAAAAAAAATCCAATAGCTGAAATAAATATTGAAAAGACCATCATTTTAGGCTTTCCAATTCTATCTACTAAAAATCCAAAGCCAATGCCAACAAGGCCTGATAATAGTGTCATAGCACCAAGGTATAGTCCAACCTCGTCGTAACCAAACCCTAGTGTTTGCGTAAAATAAATTATCTGAAACGGCAGCGCAATTTGTTCGGCAGTGGTAAAAACAA